>NZGS01000144.1 GCA_002690995.1 Rhodospirillaceae bacterium | reverse complement strand
GCCTTTCCGCTAAGCGTTTTTGTCGTTTTATCTTTTTTCATAAGTCTTCCTTTTTAGTTGTTATCATTGGATGTTATGTGCAGTCGTGGGTTTGGCGCTTAAGGGATGAATCTTCGCTGGATCGAGCGATATATCGATATCATCTCCTTCGCGCCAGTTATGCGAGAAGAAGTGGTCTTCGCCGCAAATAGCGTTGAATTCTTGGCCGTCATCGCTGCGTAACCGTACTTGAACGTTCGAACCGGCATATTCTGACTGAATAAGTTTTGCCTTTAAACTGTATGAGCCTTTTTTGATTCCCCCCAGAACCAAACCGTCATTTCTCAAGGCAAATCTAATTTTATCTCCTAAGGAAAAGTTTGCTGAAGATATAGGAAATCTTAAATTACCTGGTCCTTCGACCGTCAAGGTTCTGCCTTCTGCCGATACGATTTGACCATTTAAAATATTTTGATCGCCAAGGAACTCTGCAACAAACTCGTTTGTTGGCTCCCTGAAGACAGTTCTCGGCTTGTCGGCTTGTTCAATATGACCATCCCGCATCACTACCACCAGATCAGCAAGTGCCATCGCTTCTTCTTGGGAGTGCGTTACATGGACGAAGGAAATATTTAATTTCCTCTGTAACTGCTTCAGCTCAGCCCTCATTTGCTTTCGTAAAAATGGATCAAGAGCCGAAAGCGGCTCGTCCAGAAGAAGCACATCTGGGTTTCCTACCAAGGCTCTGGCGAGTGCAACGCGTTGCTGCTGCCCGCCAGAGAGTTGGGAAGGTAAACGATTTTTTAAGTCTTGCATCTCTACTAACGATAGCATTGCCATAGCTCGCTCGTTGCGTTCGGCTTTTTTGTTTCCGGCCATCTTTAGGCTAAAAGCGACGTTCTCAAGACAATTAAGATGCGGAAATAATGCATAATTCTGGAACATCATTGCCGTTCCTCTCTTCGCGGGAGGCCGGGCAGTGACATTTTTGTTACTTATTAGAATGTCCCCAGATGTTGGTGTTTCATGTCCTGCGATCAACCTTAGAGTAGTTGACTTTCCGCAGCCAGAGGGGCCAAGCAGACAACAATAAGTTCCACTCTGGATTGTTAAATTTATCGAATCAACTGCCATGACAGCGTCAAAGCCCTTGCTTAATCCAACTAACTCGATTTGGCCTTTGCTCGTCATCTCTAATATTCAGTCCAATAAAAGATATATGATCAATATCCGTATTCCAAAAAGCATGCCAAAAAATGAAAGCTAAAAAATATCAATTTAAACAATGACTTGAGGGAAATAATAGAAAATTTTGTTGATTTAAAACGTGTTTGTTGCATAAAATTTAATCATACAATTTTTATTGCCTAATAATTGAGCGATGGTTACATTGCAACAAAACAGCCAGTTTGCTTTACTTGTATCTTTAAGGGGAAATAGCACTGAGTTCGCCATTTAAAATTTTACTAGAGCGTAATCTTCTCGACAAAAATTTTTGATGGATAAAGGGTATTATTTCCCAGATAACCACTATGGTTTGACGAGTTAATGCTATAAGTATTTATTTCGAGTTTTATGAAAAGGAACCCCGATGTCAGATCTAATTATTGAAATCGGTGATGCAGAGTTCAGAGCTAAATTTGAGAAAGCTAAGTCACCCAAGACCTGTGCGGCATTTGAAGCAGCAATGCCTTTTAGGAGTAAAATTATACATGTCAGGTGGAGCGGGGAGGCTGTTTGGATCCCTTTAGGTGACCGTGAATTTGGTGTTGGCTTTGAAGATGCTACCAGTCATCCTGCGCCTGGTGAAATCATCTTATATCCGGGTGGAGTAAGTGAAACGGAAATATTGCTAGCCTATGGTCCAACATGTTTCGCAAGTAAGGCAGGACAGTTGGCGGGAAACCATTTTATAACGATTACTGAAAATTTAGATAAAATTGCGGATATAGGACGGGATACCCTATGGTCTGGTGCCAAGGATATTGTATTCAGGCAGGCATGATTTGCGATAGCTCATCAGGTTTAGAGAGGTTGAAAATTTTCGATAAATTTCAGCATTATCTGAAAGCCTGCCTCTACATCTTCCATTTTTACAGATTCAGCAGGATTATGGCTTATTCCATCGCGGCACCTTAGAAAGATCATGCCTGTTTCTGTTAGATCAGACATAGCAGCAGTATCGTGGCCTGCTCCGCTGGGCAAAAAGTAGGTGGGGTAGCCGGACTTAACGAATGCATTCTCCAATTGTTTTATGACGTTATTAGAGCATTTTGTGCTCTCGGCGCTATGTGTTTTGGTCGTTATTAATTTTGCTTTCCGATTTGTACAAATTTCCTGCAGAGCTTGTTGCAATTCATTTTCCACTTTTTTCCGTATGCTATTTTCAGACGACCTTAGGTCGACGGTGAATTTTGCATGGCCTGGTATCACATTTGATGCGCCTGGTTTAATCGATATCTCTCCAACAGTAACAACCGTGTTTGCAGAAGCCTTTGCTATCTTTTCTAATTTAACAATGCACTCGCTAGCAGTAACTAAAGCGTCTTGTCGGAGATGTAGTGGAACAGTTCCTGCATGACCTGCTTTACCTATAATTTCTATAGTCAATCTCGTTGCTCCTGCTATTTCCGTGACAATGCCTGCAGCAAGGTTATTCTCCTCTAACACCGGACCTTGTTCGATATGAAGTTCAAGGTAGGCTGATATTTCACTTTTTTTCCGTGCCGCATTAGGGATATTTTCGGTGTTGAGACCAAACTTATCTAGTGCTTCCTTCATCGAAATTTCGTCAGAGTCTAAACGGTCGAGAGTATCTAAATCAAATGTTCCAGCTACCGCTTTGCTGCCTAAGTACGTGGACTTAAATCGCGTACCTTCTTCATCGGCAAACCCAATCACTTCAACGGCAAAGGGTAGACGCTTTCCTTGGCGCTCTAATGACGCAACACAATGAATAGCGGTAACAACACCTAACATACCATCATATTTACCTGCATTTACAACAGTATCTAAGTGAGAGCCTAGCATTAGTGCAGGTAGCCCGTTTTCATGCCCTTCGTATCGACCTACAATATTTCCGATCGGGTCTTGCCACGCTTTCATGCCTGCAACGCTCATCCACTCTGCTACCAGTTCATTCACTTTTTTGTGCTGGGAAGTGAGGTATCTTCTGGTAAGAAGGTTCTTATCCTCACTTATAAGGGCTAGCGCCTCAATCATTTCTGTAATGCTAGGTAAGTTGTTGTTCATCATTGTTTAATCATCACATCAATTGGGTATTCTAGATAATGGTCTTATTCTCTATATGCTTAGCAAGCCGTGCTAAAGGATAGCATAAGCAGAAATATAAAAGCGCCATTATTGGAAAAATGATAAATGGCTCAGACCCAGGCACTGGGGAGTTAGCCCAGCGCTTTCCTATGAGCATAAGGTCTTGGAAACCTATTATGTAACAGAGTGAAGTCCCTTTGATGATTTGTATTAGAAAACCTATTGTTGGCGCGACACTAAATTTCACAGCCTGCGGCAAAATTACAAGTCTGAGCGTCTGAAAAAAATTCAAATTAAGCGCCTCGGCTGCTTCCCATTGACTTTGTGGGATAGCGCTTATTGCGCCTCGCCATACCTCTGCAAGATAGGCCGATGTGAAAAGAATCAATGCAACGCTTGCTGCTATCCAGGGGTCAATATCTTGCCCAAAGAGTTTGGGTATACCGAGTCCTAGAAGAAAGAGAAGCATAAGCAGTGGTAAAGATTGAAACAGCCAAATGTAAATGTAGGCAGCTGTATTAAGAAGCCTTATTGGGAGAATTCTGAAAAGTGTAATTAAGATTCCGAATAAACCGCCACCCAAAAAAGCAATTGCAGATAGATAGATGGTGTATTGAGTTGCCCATATTAACTGGCTAATGATTATTCCCTGGGGTTCTCCAAACATCGAAATAAAGCCATCCATTAACTTCGCTTCCCAAGCGTTTTTTTGAAAATGATTTCTAGGGATGCTTTTAGACTAAGTGCCAAAATAATGTAAATTACAGAAAGCGTGATAAATACCTCGAAGGATCGAAAGGTTCGGCTATCTATAAAAATGCCAGCATGTGTAAGGTCCGTGACACCTATTTCTGAAAGTACCCCTGTCGTGAGAAAAATAAATATGAATTGACTGGAAAGAGATGGGAACATTTTGATTATTGTTTGGGGCAGGATCACTTTAAAGAACGTAGCAGGTTTGCTTAGATTAAGGGATATAGCAGCTTCCAATTGGCCATTGGCAGTGTTGGCGTAACCACTTCTAAGAATTTCGGCAAAATAACCAGAAAAATTTATCGTCAATGCCAAAAGGGCGTGACACCAAAACGGCCAGACATAGCCGATTAGGCCTGGTAATCCAAAAGCGAAGAAGAATAATTGTACGATTAGAGGGGTATTACGAATAAAATCTATGTAGCAGGCGGCTAAAAGCCCTAAAATTGGCACCCTCCAATAATTAAGCGCGGCTAGGATGAACGCTAATAAAAAGCCCATCGCGCCTGCTCCAATGGTCAAAAAAGTCGAAACTCCTACGCCTTCCAGTAAAAGTAGAAGGTATTCTTCTGACCGATATATTTCAAAAAAACGAAGTTCGAACATAAGGAGACAGACTTAAGAGGACCTATCATTGAAGTTAAAACTCGGTAGTGCTATTTGACTAAAAATATTGGTGGTCTAGATATTATTCACTTTTTTCACAGTGTAAAAATAAAAGTCACCTAAAAAAGGCTAGGCCTGTCTTTTTGACAGGCCTACTCCTTAAAATACTTAAAGTGACGGTAACGGTGGCAAGTCTTGCCCAAGCCACTTGTTAGAAATTTTGTTCAAATCTCCACCTAGTTTCTTATGAAGGATGAAAACATTTACCCATCGAAGAAGGTCTTCATTGCCTTTCTTTATACCTATGAAACACGGGCTTTCCTTAATTTTAAATTTTGTCTTTAGGTCAAAGGAAGGATCTGCATCCGTAATAGATGCAGCAGCCGTGTTGCCTGATACCAATACTTGGACTTGACCGGATTTTATTGCACTAAGCGTGGCTGCATTATCGCCAAATCTAGTAATTTTCGCACCCTTTGGAGCTTTGGCCGTAAGTTCCAGGTCTTCAAGTGTTCCACCTGTTACACCTATTGTTAGTCCATCAAGATCCTCATATGAGCTGATTTTAATTTTGGATGAGGAAAATACACCCGAATAAAATGGTGCATAAGCACTTGAGAAATTGATCGATTTAGCTCTCTTGGGGTTTGCTCCCATGACGGAAACAACTAAGTCAACCTTATCTGTCTCTAAAAAAGGAATGCGTTGTTTAGATACGACTGGCACTAGCTTTAATTTCACACCAAGGTCTTTGGCAATTAATTTCGCCACATCAACATCATACCCCTCATGCTCACCTTTTTTCCCCACTGAACCAAATGGGGGGAAAGATTCAGGCACAGCGATCACGACTTCACCTTTTTTCAGTATTGCATTTAGGTCAGCTCCATTTGCTATGAATGGTGTAACCAGTAGCCCCAAGAAAATTGGCAGGGACTGCAACAGTCTTTTGAATTTCATAATAATCCTCCTTCATCAAAAATAAGTTTTGTTCGCCGGGATTAACGTGTTTAAATCTAAGTCCGATCGTAGCGCTGGCCGTTTGTTTGTCGCGCTGTATCAACACACNCCCCCTTGAGTGATGGAATACACTACNAGAAACATGCCAGCTTATAACTAATTGAATTTATTTATAAAAAAAATATTTAGGAAAAAAATGTGAGAAGGAGTGATTAAAATATAATCACTTTATTATATATGCTTAAAAAATAGCCAAAGAGTTTTCAACTTAATCCTAATCCACCCTCAGATTTAAGAAATTTAGCAAGTTCCTTGACCCCGTTGCCATTTCGCATAGAGCCAAATATATAAGGTAAATCACCTCTATTTTCTTTGGTGTCCCTTTTCATTTTATCTAAATCTACTTCAACATACTCTGCCAGTTCTACTTTATTTATTACTAGCATGTCTGATTTCATAAGTGCTGGTCCCTTTTTTCGGGGTATATCACCTCCCATACAAACATCTATGACGTATATAGTTAGATCTACAAGCTCAGGACTAAAAGTAGCTGCTAGATTATCACCCCCAGACTCAAGCAAGATCAATTCTAAGTCGGGAAGGCGTTTCTTTAATGTCTCTATAGCTGCGATGTTAACCGATGCATCTTCACGGATCGCAGTGTGGGGGCAACCACCAGTCTCTACACCATAAATTCTATCAGATGTGAGCGCTTGGGCATTAATCAGATAATTTGCATCCTCTTTTGTATAAATATCGTTAGTTATTACTGCCATTGAAATTTCCTGTGATAGTGTTCGGCAGAGAGCTTCAGTCAAACTGGTTTTACCGGCACCTACAGGACCACCAATTCCAACCCTTAGCGGACCGAATCGTATTTGGTTTTTTGTCATGTTCTGAAAATCCTTTGTTCTGAATATTCGTGTTGCATCGAAAGCAAATCCGCAAAAAAAGCGCAACCTCTAAGATCATAAATAGAAGTATAGGCTAGTTCTTTAGAGAGCCTTTTGATATATGGCATCAACCGGAAAAGACAGTCTTGCCCTGCTTCTTGACCAATCGGGATAATCCTGATCCCGACATGAATAAGGTTATTTACAAAAGACTGAAGAAAGCTCTGCAGGGTTAATCTCAAATCAATTTTGAACGCTCGCGCTGCTTCTCCAACGGCGACTGGATAGGTAAGATTTTCTTTTAGTTTTAACCCATAAACATTGTTTACTGCTCGTACAAATGCACTTCCCATTTCACTAGTTTCAAGATGTCTTTCACGACTTGCAGCTAAACTTAAACAAAGACAATTCACGTCAGATACATTATTGTAAGCTGCGCTCAAAAATACTCCGTCATTCCAACCGGAGCCCTCTTTCAATAAATGTTTTATCCACCCAACTAAGTCATTAGAACTTTTTATAAAGCCGCTGTTAATAGCAGACTCTAATCCGTGCGAATAAGAAAACGCCCCTACAGGAAAGCTTGGAGAGAACCAAGCTTGCAGAATCATGATGCTGTTAGATTGATTTTGCATTGTTATATCAGTCTAATTTTAAAAACTAATGCTTTAGTCATGGTGGTGATTATGGGTCCTCCCATGGCCGTATGCGCCGCCTTCTGGGGTAAACTTCGCAATTAGTTTTTCGATTTGAGCGCCGAGTTTTTCTAACATGATTTCTAAAACATGGTCTTCTTTAATAAGAAGAAAATTTTTCCCAACCTGACACGGGGTATGCCGATTCCCAATATGCCATGCAATTTGGGCGAGATTACTGTGTGTAATTTTTAAAAGCGGCTCGGGCTTCAATTTTATTCCAATTACACGACCGTCATCTAAGAGAAAGCTGTCATTCTCAGAGAGCGAATGGGTTTCTGGTAATTCGACAAGAAATTCTTCGCCGGTGTTACTCGATAATTTTTTACGTCTTAGAAAGCGCCCCTCGTAGTCCAAATCAACAAAATCATCGATACAGTCTGCTTTTAAATTTTTTGCGATTTCGTGAGCGATATTCATGTCTTATTTTCCTAGCATTAAAATAAAAAATACCGTTGAGCCATTGGTAATTCCTTTGCCGGTTCGCACGTAAGCAATTCTCCATCGGCTCGGACTTCATATGTCTCAGGATTGACTTGAATCTCAGGTTGATAGGTATTCATCAACATATCTGATTTTGATATAGTTCTGGTGTTTTGTACCGGCAAAGTCTCTTTAACTAATCCTATCCGTTCTGAAAGCCTCACGTCCTTAGCCCTTTGACTAATAAAGGTGACAGTTGACTTTTCTACAGAGCGTCCAAACGAAGCAAACATTGGTCTTGTATGAACAGGTTGGGGCGTAGGAATGGATGCATTAGGATCACCCATCTGAGATACCGCGATACTCCCTCCCAGCAAAACCATTTCAGGTTTTACACCAAAGAAGGCGGGATTCCAAATTACGAGATCGGCCCTTTTACCAATCTCAATTGAACCTATGTACTCTGAAATGCCGTGGCATATAGCGGGATTTATGGTGTATTTAGCAATGTATCGTTTGACCCGAAAATTGTCATTATCTCCTGATTCCTCAGAAAGACGCCCCCGTTGTTGCTTCATCTTGTGAGCGGTTTGCCAGGTCCTGATGATTACCTCCGCGACCCTTCCCATGGCCTGACTATCTGAGGCGATGATTGAAAATGCCCCCATATCATGAAGTATGTCTTCGGCTGCAATGGTTTCTCGTCTGATTCGACTCTCAGCAAAAGCCACATCCTCGGGAATTGACTTGTCCAGATGATGGCATACCATCAGCATATCCAGATGTTCCTCTAGAGTATTCACAGTATAAGGACGAGTTGGATTTGTTGATGAGGGAATAATATTTTTCTCACCACAAACTTTAATAATATCGGGCGCGTGTCCACCGCCCGCACCCTCGGTATGAAAGGCGTGTATAGTGCGGCCGTCTATAGCCCTCAATGTATTCTCGACAAATCCGCTTTCATTAAGCGTATCGGTATGTATCATAACTTGAACATCTAATTCTTCGGCAACTGATAAACAGTTATCTATTGCACCTGGTGTAGTCCCCCAGTCTTCATGCAGTTTAAGTGCGCATGCACCTCCAATAATTTGTTCTTCTAAAGGATGAGGCAGAGACGCGTTCCCCTTTCCCGCAAATGCGAGATTCATTGCAAAGTGATCAGCCGACTGGAGCATGCGTTCTATATGCCAAGGCCCCGGCGTACAAGTTGTTGCAAGAGTACCATGGGCAGGTCCGGTGCCACCCCCAAGCATTGTTGTTATACCTGAATGCAACGCATCGTCGATCTGCTGGGGACAAATGAAATGAATGTGACTATCAAAGCCTCCAGCAGTTACAATATTACCTTCGCCGGCTATAACTTCCGTGCCCGGACCGATAATTACATCCACATTACTTTGCGTGTCTGGGTTTCCGCCTTTCCCTATTGCACAAATTTTACCGTCTTTTATTCCAATATCAGCCTTGAAAATACCTGTTACGTCAACAATCAGCGCATTCGTTATAATCGTATCTACTGCGCCTTTGGAGCGAGATATTTGAGATTGTCCCATCCCATCTCTAATAACTTTTCCTCCGCCAAACTTGACTTCATCCCCGTAAGAAGTTAGGTCATTTTCTACTTCTATGAAAAGTTCGGTATCTGCCAACCTTACCTTGTCGCCAATTGTTGGCCCATACATGTCGGCATAAGATCTTCTCGAAATGCTGTTTGCCATTATAACTCACCCATAATTTTTGTCTGGAACCCAAAAATTTTCCTCTCACCGGAAAATGGAACTAATTGCACTTGACGTGTCTGACCTGGTTCAAAACGAATGGCAGTACCTGCAGCTATATTTAATCGCATGCCCTTGGTCTCGTTTCTGTTGAATAATAATGCTTCGTTCGTTTCAAAAAAATGGTAGTGGCTGCCAACTTGGATAGGCCGGTCACCGGAATTTGAAACGTTGATCTCGAGTTCTGAACGCCCTTCATTCAGAACGATATTGCCGTCTGCCGTTATTACTTCGCCTGGAATCATATTATTCTTACCTTCTATCGTATTGGGTTATGAACTGTTACAAGTTTGGTCCCATCCGGAAAGGTGGCTTCTACTTGCACGTCATGAATTATCTCAGGGATACCCTCCATGCAGTCACCCCGCGTGACAACATGGGCACCAGCCTCCATTAAGTCTGCAACAGATCTTCCATCTCTGGCTCCCTCAACAACAAAGTCACTAATTAATGCTATGGCCTCAGGGTAATTTAATTTCACACCTCGCTCTTTACGATTTCGGGCTACCATTGCTGCCATTGAAATAAGCAATTTATCCTTTTCGCGCGGACTGAGTTTCATAACTTATCCTTTTTCTGATTACGTCTGCCAAACTTGTGGTAGTGGCTGTTCAAGTAGTTCTTGTAAGAGAACGTTTATTTCTTTTCTTAAAATAGATGGATCCGAGTTCAGCACTCTCACTACTAACTTTTCTACCCAATACGAAATGCCGAAAGTAGATTTGAACCGGTCTACAAGCGGCATCACTTTATTTTTTTTGTATTCTGCCTTTTTACCTGCGACAATGATTGTTGAAAGACTAGTCGTTCCATTGCCCCCAGCGCACTCTTTTAAAAGTTGACTTATATCACTCTTTAAAGAAACAACCTCAGAGTGAAATAAAGTGCCGTCTCTGTAAAATCGCCAATTATCCTTAAATTCACCGCTCTGAACTATTTCACCCATCGCTTGTCGGCCAAAGATAATTGTTTCTAGAAAAACCACATTACTAGTAGTTGCCATATCGACCCTGATATTCCTATCAATTAAAGCACCATCAAAAACGATGGTTTCCTGCGGGAGCCAATGAAGGGTCGATTCTTTATCGATGGTGAGATGAATATTAACTTTGGCGGTAGAGCCAATGCTATTGTAAAGCCTCTCTGCAGTTTGAGTAGTTGCTACGATTTTTGACGATGTAAGGTTTAACTTTATCTCAAACTTATCTCCACCCGTAATTCCCCCGGCTGTGTTAATTAATACAGCTTCTTTTAGTGGGGTGTAGGTCTTCGGCAGTAGTATTTTACTTGAACCAGCCTGATACATTCTAGCTATCTGTTGTTTGTCAAATGCTAGGTCTGCAACGCCGCGTGCACGTTGTAAGGCTTTAGTTGTTTGCAAGTTAGTCATCATTCCTGGCAAGCGCTATTTTTTATTGTGACAACTGCGTTTTTTTATAGTGTCTGTACTAACTCTTAATCATGGCAATATGCAGACGAATAGAAAAGCAAGTTAATTGCAAGGGTGTATCTTATACTTAACTAATAACTACTCAAAGTTGTAACGATTTATGCTGTTAAAAAGGGCGCACTGCGATGCAAATATTGAAGCGTCTCACATCTGTTTGCATCGTCGGCAATAGAATTGTCAGAATTTTAATTTTAAAAGCGCAGATATTTCGGATTGCTTTGTCTTTGACAATAGACCTTAATAAGGCAATTTAGACCGTTTTCTGACTTTGATGAGACCTGTCTTTTAGATAAGCGTTCATGAAAACGTCTCTTCTATCAAAAATGGCTTAGATAATGGCAATAGATTAAAGGAGTTATGGTTGTGAAAGTCTTCATTGCTTGCCTTGGCACCGAAACAAATACGTTTTCCAATTTACCAACTGGCTGGAAGACATTTGAGGAAACAATGCTTTTTTATGGAGACGCGACGGATAATGAGCCAAATACATTCTCACTTCCTCTCCACATATGGCGCAAGCGGTCTGAGGAACGAAATTATGAGATTATCGAGAGCGTTGCCGCATTTGCCCAACCTGGGGGTAAAACACTGGACTCAGTTTATGAAGAACTGCGGGATAAGGTGTTGTCAGATCTGCGTTCAGCGGGAGAAATAGATATTGTTTTACTGTCTTTACATGGAGCTATGACTGCCGAAAGTTACGAAGATTGTGAAGGCGATTTGATTAGCTGTATCCGACAAGTAGTAGGGGATCAAACTGTCATAGCGGCAGAGCTTGATTTGCACTGCTCGGTCACGCCAAAAATGATTGAAAAATCCAACTTTTGTTTAACGTTTAAGCTTTATCCACATACGGACATTGGTGCCCGTGCTGAAGAAGTATTTGATTTGGCAAGCGGTGCCGCGTTAGGTGCTATCTCTCCAAAAATGTCCGTCTTAGATTGTCACATGATAAATAAATTTCGAACATCGAACCCAGAAATGGCTGAAATAGTTGCTCACATGAGAGAGCTTGAAAGCGAAGAGGGAATTTTATCGGTTTCTTTTGCTCATGGTTTTCCTTGGCAAGACGTGCCTCATACCACCGCAAAGGTATTGGTCGTTTCAGATGATAATGAAGAGAAAGGCAACGTCGTCGCTGCCGGTTTGCGAGACCGTATTTGGAAAGCTCGTGATCAACTTGTACAGCCAACACTAAGTATTGATGAGGCTTTATCATCAATAAACGAAAACTCTGGACTTACAATAATGGCTGACGTAGCAGACAATGCTGGTGGAGGGGCGCCCTCTGACTCGACATTCGTTTTGGCCAGAGCATTGGAACGGGGCGATCAAAAGCTACTGGTAGCCTATTTTTGGGACCCGGTAGCTGTCAGGATTGCCGTTGAAGCGGGTGAGGGACAAAATATTTTAATTAGAGTTGGGGGAAAAACAGGCCCCTCGTCCGGGATGCCTGTGGATCTTCAGTGCACCGTGGAATCTATTAAGGAGGATGCGTCTCAAACATTCGGTGATACAAAAACTCCAATGGGGACGGCGGTTTGGCTGCGAGGAGATGCAGGAGTTGACGTAGTGTTGACCAGTAAGCGAACCCAGGTTTTTCATCCAGATGGTATGACTTGTCTTGGTATTGACCCTAGGGCTTATAAAGGAATTGTTGTTAAATCTAGCCAGCACTTCTACGCAGGTTTTGAGCCGATTGCTGAAAAAATTGGGTATATAAATGCCCCAGGGGACATCCCTCCTGATTTTGCAAATATAGCTTTCACTAAGGTTTCAAATCCATTCTGGCCGAGGGAGCCAGGACCGTTTTGGACGCCGGTGGATTAATCAAACCACTGGTTTGATTATAAGGAAGACTTGCTTTGAAGTTGCTAGCATACTCTGTTATAGCTGACGATCTTTTGGAGTTTGTTTAAATAAAGGAATAAATGAATGAGTGATAAAACCGATTACCAACCACCAACGGTCTGGAAATGGGATGCGGAAAATGGTGGCGCATTTGCAAAGATAAATCGGCCTACTGCGGGTGCCACTCATGAAAAAGTTCTGCCGGTCGGCGATAATCCATTACAACTTTACTCGCTAGCTACACCTAACGGAGTAAAGGTAACTATAATGCTAGAAGAGCTATTGGCCTTAGGGCACTCTGGAGCCGAATACGATGCTTGGTTGTGTCGAATTAGGGATGGTGAACAATTTAGTTCTGGTTTTGTAGAGATAAATCCCAATTCTAAAATTCCGGCTTTACTAGATCGCAGCGTTCAAGGTGGACAGCGGGTATTTGAGTCTGGCGCAATTTTATTATATCTAGCGGAAAAATTTGGTGCCTTTATACCGGAGGACCCTATCGAAAAGACTGAGTGTATGTCGTGGTTGTTTTGGCAAATGGCGAGTGCGCCCTATCTTGGTGGTGGCTTCGGGCATTTTTATGCATATGCTCCAGCAAAGTTTGAATATCCGATAAATCGGTTCGCCATGGAGACAAAGCGGCAGCTTGATCTTCTAGATCAAAGGTTGTCGAAAAATGAGTTTATATCTGGCTCAGAATATACGATCGCTGATATGGCGATCTGGTCGTGGTATGGTCAATTAGCGTTAGGAAGACTTTACAATGCGGCAGAATTTTTGGACGTTGGAAGTTATATTCACTTGATGGATTGGACTAAGAAGATTGATGCCCGAAAGACAGTAGAGCGGGGGCGCATGGTTAATCGTGTTAACGGGGAACTATCAAGTCAACTTCACGAAAGACACCAATCTTCAGATTTTGATCTAAGAACTGAGGATAAACTTTCGAAATAATGAAACGCACCAAGGGCAACTATAAATTGTTATTTGGAGGTTTTATAAACTTGATTTTTGTCACGTCGTAGGATTACTTTGTACCCAAAGGCTCCTTAGCTCAATTGGATAGAGTATCTGTCTCAACATCAATACAATCACATACTTAGCTTAAAAGGCAACTTTTTAGTAACTTCGCAGTATATTGCTTTGCAACACCTATCCGTTAATCCGAATAATGCCAGGTGATAAAAAAGCCCGCGGAAAGAGGGTTGTTTAAATTATAGATGCAGCAAGTTATTGCTTCTCTTGTGACGCTTGCCAACGTAGCAACCCATTAACGCGCTACCGTATGCTGCCCCCTAGCAACTCTTTGTGAACAGGCCTACAGATGAAACTTTTGAGCTAATTAGGCAAGTTTTTTAATTAGTTCATTACGAAACCGCCATCCACGTAAATTGTTTGTCCGGTTATAAACCTGCTCCAGTCAGATGCCAGAAAAAGTACTGGCCCAGTAACATCTTTAGGATTTGCTATTCTTCGAAGAGGGGTTTGGCTGATTATCAAATCCTTAACAGTTTCTTTTGTATTTGCGCTAGCGTCGGTTGGATACACTAAGCCAGGGGCAACGCAATTTACACGTATCCCCAGTGGTCCCAATTCTGTGGCCAAGTTCTTGCTAAACCCAGTGAGAGCTGACTTCGCCGTGGTATAATCGTGATACGGAATGGAGGGTCGGGATATTAAATCACTGGTGATATTTATTATGCTTCCAGTTGTGTTTTTCCGCATTATGGGTAACACTGCTCGACACAAACTGTGCGTTGCTAAAACGGATCCCTCAATTTGTGCTTGGTAGTGATCCCAATCAAGATCCCAAAACATTGCCCGTCTATCTGGATCGAATTGATAAGCGCGAAATGCGTTGTTGACTAGGATATCGATTTTTCCAAATTCTGATTGGACCTCATCAATCAGAGATTGGCCTTTGCAAGGTTTAGTAATGTCTGCTTTGAAGCTACTGGCAATTCCACCAATATTTTGACATTCGCGCACAATATTATCAGCAGCGATTTTATTACTTTTATAATTAATTGCTACTGCCGCGCCTTCCTCAGCGAATGCTTTTGCTATAGCTGCCCCTATTCCTCGACTTGCTCCGGTAACAACCGCAACTTTTCCTTGGAAGTCCATCTGCCTTTAACTCTTAGTTGGGTATTAAATCTGATTTAACTACCTTATTAATATCAATTTCTTTCTTTATTAAGCCCAATTTTTTAAAAGTTTCGGCGCCCTTTTGAAGCAAATCTAGGTCAAAATGACCCAATCCCATTTTATTTGTCGTTTTAGAAATGGAGGAGATATTTCTTAGCTTTATTATTTCCAAATTAATCGCCTCGTCGCGACCGTTTATAGCCCTTGTTACCGCGAGTTTTGCAGCTTCATTAGGATTATTTATCATCCACTGTGTGCAGTCTCTGTAGGCTGAGAGAAATCGGCGTAATAATCCTTTTTTATTTCTGAATGTTTCTTCTGTTACAACGAACATATCGCTCGGTAAATTTAAATAGTCCTTAACCTCTATCACATTTACATCTTTTAGTCCCTTTAACCTGCCGACAAATAGTCCTGTGTCAGTTGCGGCAGTCGCGTCTACCTGACCTTGAATAACAGGTGCAAAATTTAAGAGACCTGTCACCTTAATTGCTACATCCTTCTCACTTAAACCAACTTGATTTAATAAAACTTGAAGGTTTTGTCTCGTGCCACTTGATAGACTATAAACGCCGATTGTTTTGCCTTTTAGATCAGAGGGCTTGGTAATGTTTCTAGATTTTGGGGACACTACGTTGAAAACGTTTTGTGGATATATGTTGTAAATTGCGACTAACTTTTCGCCCTTATCGATAGCTTGAAAAAAAGAGGCAGGATCAGTAAACGCTATATCAGCTGCTCCCGATAGCATGTTTGTTATCGCCGAACCCCCACCCGTTCCGGAAACATACCTCAAATCGATCCCCTTAGACTTAAAAAAACCTTTGTCCGGTTCAGCCAAAATATTGGTTATTTCGCTTATTGGTTTGCTCCAACCCGCTAAAGAAAATTTATCTAGGGAGAATGCTGTTTGATTAGAAAGTAAAGAAGTCAGTAAAAGTAATGCGCTTGCAAATTTAATTTTAATATTTCCCATTGAAAGTCCCTTCCTTATGGTGACGTAACAGAAAGCTTTCTACGACCGTGGCTACAAAGTAAAAAACAAGTCCTACAATTGTGATGATCACAAAAACAGCAAACATTAGAGCAGAATCCATCATGCCTTGGGCCGCAATAATAGTTGCCCCCAAGCCCTTTTGCCCACTTAAAAATTCACCGACGACAGCACCAACTAGAGCTAAAACAACTGAAACGCGAATGCCAGCAAGAATAGTAGGCAAGCCATGCGGTATTTTTAGTTTAATTAGTGTCTGTAATTTTGATGCGCGAAACATTCTGAATAATTC
Organism: Rhodospirillaceae bacterium; assembly: GCA_002690995.1. Taxonomy (GTDB): domain Bacteria; phylum Pseudomonadota; class Alphaproteobacteria; order Thalassobaculales; family Thalassobaculaceae. The sequence continues at coordinate 4,769 of NZGS01000144.1, read as the reverse complement.
TCTTTTTTCAGGCGGAATGTATTGAACTCCCGTGAACGTGTTCTCGAGTAACGGGAAAAAGCAAATCAGTGCGGTTATAACGACAGTAGAAGTCATACCAAAACCAAACCATATTATGAAAAGCGGCCCGAGCGCTAGTTTTGGTATAACTTGGCTTGCTAAAATGTATGGCCACAACAAATCCCGTAAAAACTTATTTTCAGCAAGCACCAATCCGGAGATGAAGCCAATCGAGCATCCTATTATCAATCCAAGTGCCATTTCAAGTGATGTTACCCAAATATGTAGCCATAAATATCCTCTATATAAGCCATCCCAGAGTACTATTCCGATTTCACTAGGCGCCGGTATAATTAATTTCGAAACACCGGATATGTTGCAAAAAAGTTCCCAGCCTGTAATAAATAAAAGAAATAGAAGCGAAGAAAAAATCTTAGTCATTTGCTTTTGGCCTCGTCAGTTTGACCGTGATATACTTTTAAACAAGTATGTATGTCGGAGCAAAGATTGTTGAATGATGCGCTATAACGAATCTCATTTTTTCTTGGCCTGTCTATCTCTATAGGGAAGTTTTGTTGAATCTCTCCCGAATCCATCAGCGCAATTTTATCTGATAAATAGACTGCCTCTGAAATATCATGCGTTATAAAAAGAACCGTTGTCTTGCGCTTCACGCATAAGCGTAGAAGATCGATTTGCAAGTCTTGGCGCGTCATAGCATCCAACGATGCAAATGGTTCATCCATTAAAAGTAATGATGGCTCAGTAATTAGTGCCCTAGCTATCGAAACTCTGCTCTGTTGTCCTCCAGAAAGCTCATTTGGGTACTTGTGCGTATGTTTTTTAAGTCCCATACTTGCGAGGATGTTCAACCCGAGGTCAACATATTCAGGTTTTTTTTTGCTTGAAATAGTTAGAGGAAGTAAAACGTTATCAATTACAGATAGCCACTCGAGCAACGTCGGTGTTTGGAAAACGAAACCGGTCCTATGACTTGGGGTTAAAACTGTTGTGCCGTCAATCGAAATCTTACCACTTGTTGGACTAATGAGGCCGGCTACGATTTTTAAAAAAGTTGTTTTGCCACAACCGCTTCTTCCAATCAATGTATGAAACTCACCTTTTGGTATATCCCAACTGATATTTTTTATTATCGTCTGGTTGGCGTCATACGAAAAACAAATATCTTTTATTGAGACGAAACCCATGGTGCACGTCAATCCGTGTAATTGGCAAAAAATTCTGATGCTGTCTCCGCAGAACTTTCTATTTCTGTCAACGTTATTAGATCAAGCAAATTATATCTTCCATCGTGGTGCCAACCTGCCTCTGGCTTCGTCATGGTGCCTAGAGCGCATATCCTTGTTATACCTGATCGGCCTAGACTTTCGGAAAGTTGAAATAGTTCTTTAGGCGTAGCTGCTATGCCAACGGTTTGTAAAAATTTCTTATAAGGTAATATCAGAGGAATAATGGTCTCTAGAGTGCTAACCGATACCACCCTTATTGTTCTATTTAATCCACTAAGTGAAAATTTTCCCGGGCATTCGGAAAAGCAAACAGTCCAAGCCCCATCCTTGTCGCTGAATATCTCAGCATCCGGTTGCGATAATGCGAGCACCTCTTGTTGGTTCCGCCATTTTGCTATTTCAATAGCCTCATTTGTAGTCAACGATCGTCTTGGAAACTTTTCTTGAAAGCATGAAAGCTCATTGGCAATGTATTGCGCGAAATCGCGCGGACTTATATGGCCACCTTGCTCAACAAAAAAAATATGAGGCGAATAACAACCGTGTTGATCATAGCAAGCGATGTCGTTAGCTGCATTGTGGGCAACAGACCATGACTTCTGTGCGTCTAAGACATTCGCTGATACAACCCCAAAGCTGATTTTATGTCCGTAAGGTAAATAGCGTGTAGTAATTGGTGTTCGGTCTTGAATTTGTTTCAGAGGATCATTACCCCCATACGCGAGGACAACATCCGCAGCTCTTAATAGTATATTTTCTTGTTCAAGTTTGCCTCCTTCCCACCAAAGAATAGCTAGGCAGTCAGAAATTTTAGGTTCAATTTCGATAAGAATTTTGGCAAACCATGATGCAAACAATGGCTCAGAGCTAGATACTTTGCCAATATTACCAGCTTTCACAAGCAACCCAGAAATAAAACTCCACAAAGGCAAACCCGGAACGTTGCCTGCCCATATATGAAGTAAGCAATTGGGTCCAAACGCTTTGGCAAATCCCCCTTTAATAGCGGGTTGAAATTCATCAAGGATTTTAGGATTTGGAAAGTCTTCGTTCAGAAATTTCAATAATTGTGGTTTTCTGAAGGTTTTTAGATATTCAGTTAGGCTAAGTCGGACCATTTCTTTGTCAAAACCAGTGACAATGGGTAAAAGCTGTTCGGCTTTAATTCTGAAAGGATCATCCCTGTTTAATAGCCTTTCGATTGCTTTATCTATCAATTCAACGATATCACTAACTTTTTCCTGTCTTAAAAAGTTATTACTGCTGATTTTTATTTTATCAGAAAGTTGAGTACATTGTTCGGGTGCTAGCATTGGCACTTTAACGTAAACAGTGTCGGCACCGGCTTCAAATTCAAGGTCGTGCCATTTAACATCTGCTAGCAAAAAGTCGGGTATATGGCCGGCATTTTCAGTAAATTTTGTCATCTCATTTAGTTGCTCTTAGGAATTCATCGACTGCCATCGAGCAGCCTTTGGCATTCTCCCCATCTACTCTCCCTGATAAAATAAAACCATCATTCACCTCTATTCCCGCATCTTCCGTTAATATTGTGGATACGATGTTGAAGTGAGCTAGATCACAATGAACTAAAACACCTGGTTTACCCTTCGGGACATCTTTTCTGGTAAGTGGGTCTACAACTCGACTTTTTATCCAGTGTGGCCCGGTCTTGATAGCAGGACACGTTTCATTTCCATCATCATAAAACTGGGTACTTAATTCAGTCATCCCATACATATTAACGCAACAGGAGCGAGGAATACCAAACGCAGTAGATAACTGATTGTAGAAGTCATCTTGCTCAATTTCTCTGGATTGTCCCTTAAAACCACCTGTATCTAAAATTCTGCTCCCAGGGGGAAGGTTGAATCTTTGGTTTTCTTGCTCCATCTTATCTAAGAGATGAACAATGCTAAAACTAGCGCCTAGAAGGGCAAAGGCGGTCCTTGTATTTTGGGCACACTCAAGGTCTTCAAAGAGTTGTTCAAAATTAATTCCATGAGAGTCGAGGTAATAGCGGCTACAATGTGTGCCAAATTGTTTTATTGATAATGACAAATAATGTGCTAGCGACGAGTTTGGCATGCTGCTTTCATCAGGGAACAAAATTCCCATCTTTATTTTCTCTAAATCATCTAAGTCACCCAAAAATCTCTCTTTGAAATTTTTTTTCATCGATGCATCATAGACATCTAATAATGGATGATAGCTTTTCCCTTTGATACCATCTTGAGTTGTCCCACTTGTCATAAAAGTGCGGCCGAGGCTACTGGGCTCACAGCAACTTAAAAACACACTCTTGAAGGCGTTTATCGGAACAGGTGGAATATCTCGCCAAGTTTTCGCAGTTCTGGGACTTGTACCCTGTTGAACCGCAAATTGCCTGAATGGAATGTTATTCTCATATTGATAAGCAAATATTTGGATAGAGAGGTCATTAAATTCTTTTTCGTTTGTCGAATCGGAATCTATAAATTCAATTATTGAATTTACTATTTCATTTTGCGTGGACATTCAAATTTACGTTCCTGTGTTTTTTATTAGGTGCCGACTAGTTTGCATCATTTTGAAAGTTAGACACTCCCTACGACGGTATTACCCGTTTCAGGTTTTAAGGGTCATCGACTTTTGCCATTTCAACGCTTCGTCAACATCTCAGCCTATTAAAGAGGCTCCCCTGGTTTGTTTTTATTTTTAAGTCGAGAAACTGTGTAGGTCAAGTTAGGTTAGTAGTTTGCAATTGGTTATCGGTTTATTGAGGCGACTATTTCTCGTTCTAGCTGCTTGTCTTGCTTGAGTTGTTTCACTTGTTGGTGCCTATGCAACCGTTTGGCATCAACTATGTTTCAAGCGTTTAAAGACATACGTTTTGCCAGCAGCCTCGTTATCTAACTAAATTGATACACCCTGCATTTTTCAGTAATAGGCTCTAATCGAAATAGCCGCAGACGATCAATATGATAATTGTATTCATTTAACGTCGCCTCGTGTAAATGGCCATTAGCAACGTCATTTTTTCTGTCGTCGATGTAGCGAGCTAAAATCATGCCAAATGATTTAAGTGAAACTATGGAGCTATATTGAGCACTTGCCTGTAGTTTTTGAATTTCTTTCTGGCGCTGGTTTAGGTCGCCCTTTTGCTTACTTCGCATCGTTTTTAATTTTTGTGTCTTTGGGCACGTATAGCGAAAAGAGTATCTACCGTCTTTGAGTTTCGAAATCTTGTCTAAGCTGTACATTTTTTTCTCCAAAAAAAGTAACGTAAAAAGTAACGTAGGTATTAGCGGGATGGGAACTGATGGTGTGCGATGCCAAGCGATACTGTGACATACAGCGGTTTTTGTCCTATCCCGCACTATCCGGTCACTTTTTCGGCTGAAGCCCTTGATTTTCCTTGAGTTTTAGGTCACTTTGCTACCCAAAGGCTCCTTAGCTCAATTGGATAGAGTATCTGCCTTCGAAGCAGAGGGTTGCAGGTTCGAGTCCTGCAGGGGCCGCCAAATCACTCAAAGGTAT
>NZGS01000143.1 GCA_002690995.1 Rhodospirillaceae bacterium | reverse complement strand
CTGCCATCATATCAGGGCCCATAGCTGACATTGCGTCAGGTGGCATAGCTGCCATCATGTCCGCATCCATACCCTGCATTGCTTCCGGTGGCATTGCTGCCATCATATCAGGGCCCATAGCTGACATTGCGTCAGGTGGCATAGCTGCCATCATGTCCGCATCCATACCCTGCATTGCTTCCGGTGGGCAGGCAGCCATCATATCCGCATCCATACCACCCATTGCATCAGGTGGCATTGCCGCCATCATATCCGCATCCATACCACCCATTGCATCAGGTGGCATCGCAGCAATGTCCGCGGCCGTCGCAGCCCCCATGTCGGCTGCCGGCATATCAGCCATTGTAGTCGCATCCAGCGTAGCCGGATCTATATTATCGCCAATTGGCATCTAAAATTCTCCTTTAAAAATTAAAGATTTAGAGCCATCAAAAGGCCTGATGGCCAAAAAAACATATGTTAAGGTAAACGTAGCCTCTAAAGCCAACATGAGTCTAGTGAGTTTTCTCACAATCAGTCTTCAAAAAAAAGCGGGGAATAACTCCCCGCTTTATAAATTACTAACCAACTACTGGATCATCGGGTGGCGGCGGGAGATCACCCGGATCCGGCGCCGCAGGACCTGGGTCAGGAGCAGTTGGCGCCGCTACCGGATCAGGCGCCGGTGCTGGTCCTTGTGAGGCCGCAGCGTCAGCAGCACCTCCGACAGCATCCGCAACTGGATCAAACGGTACGGGCCCTGCCCCAGAATCTGGACCAGGCCCAAACGCCGAATCAAGTGCTGACCCTGTATCAGGCGGTATTCCAACAAAATTTGCGCCTGGATCGATAAATCCCTCTACTGGCGGAGGCGCAAAACTAGGATCTTGTATTAAACCACCATCAGGACCAGGAACTAAGGGCGCTCCCGGACCTGCGAAAGCGCCAACGCCTAGCTCATTACCGCCAACTGGAGGCAATGCACCCGGGTCAAAAAAATCTGCTGGGGGTGCTGTAAAAAAGTCCCCACCCGGAGGTTGCGGTATTGTAAAACCTTCTGGGTTCGGATCTGGAAGTCCAAATTCCGGTGGAGCAAACCCTCCGCCTGCTGGATCGAATTGTGGCGCCGCTGGCATACCCGGCTGATCCATTCCCGGCGTGCCAGGTGGTGGCACAAAGCCAGGAACGCCCGCAGCTGCTGGGTCCAACCCAACTGAAGTTGCCAAGGTTGAGAATGCTTCAAAGCCCGGCATTCCTGCTTCTGGCGGTATAAATGCTGGATCCCCAAAAGGTGGAGGAGGGAAAAAATTTGGATCGGCGGCCACACAAGAACCATCTGGACCAAATACCATCGCACCTTCTTGCATCATTGCTGGATTGACCATTGGAACACCACCCGGCCCTAACATCATCGCATCGCCCAAAACCGGAGGCTGAATTAAAGTACCATCTGGCCCCTGCGCCATAGCTGGAGCAGCAAAACCCTCGGGCATACCCCCAGCAAAACCTGCCTCTAACGGCCCTTGAAATGCTGGGCTTGCCGCGATTGCCGCGGGGTCTCCTAATAACGCAGGGCCTGCGTCCATCATTCCTTGAGCACCAGCCATCGCGGCCAACGGGTCTGCTCCTGTAGCAACAGCGTCCGTAAAAGTGGCTTGCACAGAGGTCATCGTATCCAAAAATGGCCCTGGCGCTGCTGGATCAATACCCATTTCTTGAGCAGCTGTTTCTGCTGCTGCTTTGCCTATTGCAAAAGCTTCGGCAGGAGATGAACCAGCTTGAATGGCTGCATCGTAAGCTGAACCCATCGCGTTGGATATCAAAGCGGTTGCATCGCCGCCACCTATGCCGGGCTCCATCCCCATATTAGTTGCTGCCTGACCTGCAGCGCTGGTCATTGCAGCCGCGGGGTCTGTCCCACTCGCCACGGCATCATTAAAAGTAGCTTGTGCAGTCGCCAAGTTTGCTGCCACATCTGCAGCAGGGACACCCATTTCAATAGCGACCTCTGTGCAAGCAGCCTCTGCCTGAGCAAATGCTTCCGCGGGGGGAACACCATCTGCAACTGCTTGTTGAAAAGTAGCGCTCATTACATCGGTAAATGCGGTTGGAGCAACTTCTGTCGAGGCTCCTACTGCTCCTCCATCTTCTACACTCATATATTTCTCCCTTGTTTCCTGCAAATTTCTGACGTGGTTAGACGCCCTAAAAAATCACCCAAGCTATTAGCTTGAGATTAAATGTGGTCGATGTAAATGAGTCAAGTGTGAAAACTCACATAGAGCTGCCAACGGGCCACGACAAGTTAAGCTTTGGCTAAGCAATATGTACAAGCGGCTCAATAGAAACACTAGTAGTTAAAATCTACAGCACAAGAGTTTAAACTCTAGTCACTGAACCCAACAAAACACTTTAGAAACGGCTAATTTCCTTCTTAAAGATTCACCGAATTTAAAAAACTGTTTTGGACTGATGGTATTGTCAAACTTGATCCCACCACCCGAAGGTTTATAGGATCCATCTCTTCTGAGCATGTCCTCTAAACCTTTGGGAGCCGCGGTGAAGATTCTCCCACGACGGCGCGCTTCAACTACTGAAACGCCAATGATTTCTCCGTCTTTATTAACAACCGGTCCACCGCTTATGCCGCCAAGAGAACCAGAAAAGTTTGGAACACGCCGAATTTCTGCCCAAGCTAAGACAGGTTCCTTATGTCTGGTGCGTCGGCCAGGATTAATATTTGCTCGGCCGAGCAAGGAGGAATGTATAGCCGCTGGGTTCCCTTGAGGATAGCCAAAGTGAAATCCATCTTGCCCCAGGAAGAGGTTTTCGTTGCCGAATGAGAAATTTGGTGCCGCAGTTCTAGTATCAAAAATTGCCAAATCATGAAGTGGATTAATAACTGGGTTTTGTCCCCGCGAAATCTTTTTATGGCCAGACTTAATTCCAAATTTACTGCAACCCTCTATTACATGCCTGGCTGTCATCCAAACACCTTTTCCAATGGAAAACGCTGTACCTGTGCTATTTCCTTTTACCGATGGCATCAGCTTCAATGTGGGATCTCTACTCGAAATTTCTGGAAGGGTCTGCTTTGGACCAACATTTCTTGGGCGCCTTTGCTCTGGAGTGTCGCTAATTGCAGGTCGGCGAGGTTCCCATCTTTCGGGCGACGGCGTGTGTCTTCCTGAGCTATCGCTGTCCTGAAATACAAATGACAATGCAAATATAACGAGGCATCCAAGTAACCCCAACCTATCCGGACGCAGCATTATATTACCTCGAAATCTGATAGATCATTTTTTATTGCAGAACTAGCCAACTCTTCTGATGCTTGCGCTCGAAAAACATCGTCCTTTATGATTGTTTCCAACCATTTTTCAAAACTTTTATTCTTACAATTAAGATGATAAAAATGCGTCAATATTGTTTTTTGATCCGCAGAAGGAAATTTCCGGTCTGAGGCCATTACCTCTTTCAAAACGATCGGACCACCATCAAAACTCGCACACCCATTTCGCCCCAAATAGCAACCAATACTTTTAGCAGAGCGATCATTACCTAAGTCAAGTTGCAGATTATAAGACTCTCCATAATCATAACTTTTACCGAGAGCCTCTGTTTCGTGCATGCGCTCCAATTGGTGAGGCAATAGCCACGTTACTGATAGATCAACCGACGTGCCGTCAGATCGTCCTAAGACCGCAGGAATAGATCCATAAGATGCAATATGGGCCGAATAAAAAACATCATAATCACGCAACGTCGCCTTGGTTACAGGAATCGTCTCGTTCCTACCAAATTTTCTAACTAATTGTTCCGGAGACCTATTTGAGCCAACGGCTAATACGGCTTGTCTACTATTTAAAAAGCTATCATCCTCGAGCTCAATAGTAGCGCCATCAGTAAAGAGGAAGTCTCCCTCTATTGCAGAGTATGGGTAGTTTAACGCTCTATCAAACATCTAAAACAACTTCAAAGGCCCATAATTTTAAATGAACAGCCCTCATGGGAAAATCTTTGTTTGTGACATTTCTTCTCTAAAGATAGTATTTCGGTAAAAGAAATAAATAAATTCTATTTAGCACTAAAATTTTAGAGCAGGAGTAGAAATGGAAAATAACCCACACTCACATGACCACTATAACGCTGCCGCTGATCTTATTTCACGTAATATTAAGGCAGGTCGCGGCAATAAAATAGCTTTTCGAGACAGAAGTGGTGTTCATAGCTACCTCGACATAGAGAAGAAGACGAACCAATTCGCCAACCTCTTAATTTCCATGAATATCAAACAAGAATCCAGACTAATCCTTGTTATGTCGGACTCTGCTGAGTTTGTCATATGTTTTTTAGGCGCGATTAAAGCTGGAGTAGTCCCTGTTCCTTTAAATACGCGACTGTCATCCGAAGACTATGCCTATATTTTTTCAGATAGCCGTGCAGACGCTTGCGTAATATCAGAACATCTAGTTGACATTGCATTAAAGAATATTCCCAAACCAGCCAATGTACTTGTAGATGGTAGTAGTAACACCTATTTAGCTCTCGCCTCGGCTTTAAGGTCCGCTGACGAAACCAAGGTAACTGCCTCCACCAAACCGGACGATGTATGTTTCTGGCTTTACACATCAGGTACAACAGGGTCACCGAAAGGCGTCGTTCATCTTCATTCCCACCTCGCACCAACCGCCGATCTCTATGCTATACCTATTCTAGATATCAGTGAGGACGATGTCGTTCTTTCTGCAGCAAAACTGTTTTTTGCTTACGGGCTTGGAAATGCTCTTACCTTTCCAATGGCAGTGGGAGCTAGTGCCATTTTACTCGAAGCCCCCCCAGAGCCAGAGATAATTAACAAGATTTTTTTTGAAGAAAAGCCAACGCTTTTTTTTGGCGTTCCCACCTTATTTGCAATACTGTTAGCAAGTGACAACCTGCCAACAAAAGATGAACATGATGTTAGGCTGTGTATATCTGCGGGAGAACCACTGCCGTCAGACCTATTAGCACGATGGCAAAGCACATTTGGAGTCGATATCTTAGATGGTCTAGGAACTACCGAAATGCTGCATATTTTTGTCTCAAATCGGCCAGATGAAATTACACCAGGATCAACAGGGCGCGTGGTGCCGGGTTATCAAATACGTCTTATAAACGATAATAACGAGGTTTGTGCCCCTGGAGAAATGGGTGTTTTGGAGGTAAGTGGACCAAGCTCAGCTCTTATGTATTGGGGACAACGTCAAAAAACTAAAGACACCTTCAAAGGAGCTTGGACTAGGACGGGCGACAATTATTCCATTTCCGAAAAAGGCGTGATGACTTATGGGGGACGAAATGACGATATGCTTAAAGTTGGAGGCATTTACGTCTCACCTTTCGAAGTGGAAGCAGCATTAATTAAACATGAGGCGGTTTTAGAGGCTGCCGTTGTAGGCAATAACGACCAAGACGGCCTCGTCAAACCGAAGGCGTTTATAGTTTTAAACAAAAATTTTACTGGCTCGGATGAATTGGCCTCTGAATTAATAAATTTTGTTAAAACTAACCTGGCGGAATATAAATATCCTCGTTGGATCGAGTTTTTGGATGAGCTTCCTAAAACTGCTACAGGGAAAATTCAACGATTTAAGTTGCGAACAGCTAGCTAAGAGGCTGAATTGTCCGATCAATACACTTTGAAAAAGGTAGAGATTCTCGGCGGCGGTTTAGAATATATCTACATTCCTGGGAAAAAAGATCTCCCAACACTAATAATGTTGCATGAGGGGTTGGGATCTATATCCACTTGGAAAGAATTTCCAAAACAAGTCTCAAACACGATCCACAACCCTATTCTCTTATATTCACGGCACGGTTATGGCTCGTCCAGTTTCATAAAGCAGAGATTTTGCAGCTCTTACATGCACGATGAGGCTTTGAAGGTATTGCCAGCTTTAATCTCACGTCTAAAACTAAACAGGATCCTATTATATGGTCACAGTGATGGGGCATCGATAGCGGCTATATTTGCAGGTTCAAGGCCAACCACTACTATTGAAGGTGTTATCCTAGAGGCCCCACATGTTTTCGTTGAAGAAATATCGATAGAAGGGATCGAAATGGCAAAACTTGCCTTTGAAAATGGCAAGTTGAGGCGCGGCCTCAAAAAGCATCACGATGATCCTGACCGTACCTTTAGAAATTGGAGCGAAGCTTGGCTAGAACCAATCTTTTTAAATTGGAATATACAGGACTATGTACGAAATATTTCAGCACCTGTACTTTTGATACAGGGAGAAAACGACGTCTATGGTAGCTTGAAACAACTAGATGCTATTGAGTCCGATCTCAAAGTTGAATGTTCAAGGCTTGTTCTGGGAGGTATAGGTCATAGCCCTCATAAAGAACAACCAGAAAGTGTTTTACATGCATTAAAGATTTTTATCATAGGACGTTGATTATCAGTGTTGATTTAAGCATTCTAAATATCGAAAACACACAACTTTACATGCGATAGGAAATTCTATGCAACCATTGACTGGGGTCCGGGTTTTAGCAGTTGAACAATATGGTGCTGGGCCCTTTGGTACGATGTATCTCGCCAATCAAGGTGCCGACGTTATAAAAATAGAAAACCCTCGAGACGGGGGCGATATGTCGAGGGCAGTGGGCCCTTATTTTCTAGGACCAGAGGATAGTGAATTCTTTCAAAGCTTTAACGCCAATAAACACAGTATGACGATTGACCTGCAAAAAGATGAAGGCCAGCAATTATTCCATGAATTGGTAAAGACTGCAGATGCTGTATCCAATAATCTAAGAGGCGATGTACCAGAGAAATTAGGGCTCGATTACAATTCTCTGAAATCAGTAAACCCAAAGATCGTTTGTGCCCACCTTACAGCATATGGAAGGACCGGCTCCCGAAGCAACTGGCCCGGCTTTGATTACCTAATGCAGGCGGAGGCTGGATGGTTTTCAGTAACTGGCGAACCAGGAACACCGCCTGCGCGGTTTGGTTTATCCGTGGTTGACATGATGACGGGGCTGGCAATGGCCTTTGGGTTAGTTTCGGCGGTTGTAGCAGCTCGCTCCAGCGGAACTGGCCGCGATATGGATGTATCACTTTTTGATCTTGCGCTTCACAATACGAATTATCTCGCCACTTGGTATTTGAATGAAGGCGTTGTTACAGAGAGATTGCAAAGATCAGCGCACCCTTCCCTAACGCCCTGTCAACTTTACAAAACGGCGAACGGCTGGATATTCATAATGTGTAACAAAGAAAAGTTTTGGCCAATTCTATGCCAAAAACTAAACCGTCACGATTGGGTGAATGACGCAAGGTTCAAATTATTTAAGGATCGACTGCAACATAGAGATACTCTTCAGGAAATGCTCGACAATGAGTTGTCAAAAAAATCGACAGAAGATTGGTTGAATATTTTTGCCGGAAGCGTTCCAGCTTCACCAATCAACAATATTCAAGAAGCAATGGAGAATCCATTTGTTAAAGAACGGGGCGCTATACACGAATTCGCTAACCCATCAAAACCCAATGACACTTTCAGAATGGTTGCTCATCCAATCCGGTCCGGTGGGGATGCTCCTCTGCGCAAGCCTGCTCCTAAACTTGGTGCAGATACAGAGCGTTTACTAAACGAACTTGGCTTAAGTAAAACTCGGATAAAAGAGCTTCGCGATCTTGAAATTATATGAGTTGTCACCAAACTACCTCGGCAATAGCATTTAGCCTTCGAGCCTGCGTAACGACGACGCCATTATAATCGTTAAAATAACTGCGATTAATAACATTCCTGAAGAAGCATACAACGCGGTTTGTAACCCACCTAATTGATAAGTTATTCCAGAAAGAAATGTGCCAATAAGTCTACCAGCTGCATTCGCACTGTAATAAAACCCCACAGAGAGGGTCACCTTATCGACCGACGTAAAACCTAGAATTAAGTATGAATGAATAGACGAGTTAATGGCAAAGCAAAGCCCAAAGGCGGCTAGACCAAGCATGACAATCTTGCTTACATCGAAGCTGTAACTCAACGAAAAGGCCAATATAGCCGTTACCAAAAAAAGCACGATTATCCAAAACTTAGCCGCTTTCACCTCATTAGATAAGCCATCTTTAGAGCTTTTAATGAAGGTTGGCACACAGCTCTGAACCACACCGTAGCCAATCACCCATACGGCGAGGAAACTTCCAACTTCGGAAAATTCCCAGTTAAGTTGTTCATAAAGAAAGATTGGCAAAGCAACCACGAACCACATATCTCTAGCACCAAAAAGAAAAACCCTGGCAGCAGACAACTTATTTATTGGCCCGCTATTCGAAAATATATCGAATGGCTTGGCCTTTCTATTCGTTTTGACGACCGAACTAGTAAAAAATAAAGCGCAGCCAACTGACACCAAACCTAACGCACCCGCCATTATCCAGAGAGAGTAGACGAAGCCGAAACTTGCAAGCAGAAGACCGCCCAGAAAAAAACCAACGCCTTTTAGTGCATTCTTTGACCCTGTTAAGACAGAAACAAGCTTAAAAAGCATAGAAGGTTTGTCTTTGCTAGCAAATATTTTGACTGCACTTTTTGAACTCATTTTGCAAAGGTCCTTAGCCACACCTGAAAGACCCTGCAGCACTAAAACATAGCTTAATGAGAATAGTTCCGACCAATTATTATCTAGTGCGGACAACCCCATCAAGGCAATAATTTGTAAAATCAACCCGAAAAACAAAGTGATTTTAATGCCAACCCTTGCTCCGATCCATCCTCCAAGCAAGTTGGTGATTATTCCCATTAACTCGTACAACAAGAACAAAGATGCCAACTGAAGAGGGGAATAACCAAGTGTGTGGAAATAAAGTAGCACAAGCATCCGGAGGGCGCCGTCGGTGAGCGTAAACCCCCAGTATGAGGCCGTTACAACAATATAACTGCGTATGTCAGTCAATTAAGGTTCCCGGGGAAAGGTCAATCTAGATCTTTAGCAACTTTTTCAACAAGCTCTACCAAGCGATGCGCATAACTCATCTCATTGTCATACCAAGCCAATACTTTAACTTGCGTACGATTAACAACCATTGTAGAGAGACCATCTATTATGCATGAACGAGGGTCTCCAACATAGTCTGTAGACACCAAAGGCATCGTTTCAAAACCTAATATTCCTCTCAGACTTCCCTTGCTTGCTTCTAAAAAATAATTATTTATTTGTTCGACATTTACTGGCTTTTCTAGTTCTAAAACAGCATCTGTTAAGGAAGCATTCAATAGTGGCACGCGCACTGCAACCCCGTTTAATTTCCCTTGTAATTCGGGGAAAATTAATCCAATCGCTGATGCAGAACCAGTAGAGGTGGGTATTAAATTCAGTAAAGAAGACCTAGCACGCCTCAAGTCTTTATGCGGTTTATCCACGACCGTTTGTGTGTTCGTAACATCATGAATTGTTGTAATTTGTCCATGCCGCACGCCAACCTTTGAATGTAGTACTTTTATCAATGGCGCGAGGCAGTTTGTTGTACAAGAAGCAGCCGTTACTAGATCATGCTTTTTAGGGTCATAAAGATGGTCATTTACGCCCATAACGATATTAAACGCTTGATGATCCTTGACAGGGCACGCTACCACAACTTTCTTAGCACCTAGATCGAAATAAGGTTGCAGATCACTAATAGTTTTAAACTGCCCCGTAGCATCAATCACAAGGTCAATTTTTGGCCTACCCCAGTCAAGCTCAGATGGTGTTGCCTTGCTACTGTAACCTATTTGATTTTTTTCAACCTGAATTGCCGAGTCATTGGAGGATATGTCGAAATGCCAACGACCATGAATACTGTCAAATTTCAGAAGATGGGCACTTGTTCGTGCGTCGCCATTAAGCTCGTTGATTTGGACTATTTTATATTTTTTGGGATTTTGCGTAGTAAGAGAGGTTTGACCACCCTCAAAAGCACAACGCAGCGCCAGACGACCAATCCTCCCAAAGCCATTTATGCCAATTCGAACCAAAAGTCTTTATCCCCAACGTATATTGTTTCATATGCTAGCGACTATTCATTACAATTTTATTACAAAAACTCTCGCCTTATTATTTATTCCTCGAAGAAAAAAACTTGGCACCCAGTCGATCCCTCGCTCACGAAAATATAAATTCCTGGCTCTAATTCAATTCCAGCTTGGCGAGCAATATCGGTGAGCGTTGCAGCTGGATATATTCTACCTCCAAATTCTGCCACACCACCACCAAAACGCCGCAATTTTCCATCGCGGCAAGCTTTACTTGCTACTCGATCAAGGGAAGCGGCTTTAAATAATGGTTGTGGGTTACTCGCTATCATACCCCTTTTGGGTGCTTCTATTATCCTAGTTCTATACTTTTTACCTTGGGCCCCAAACATTCCCGGCTTTCCTTTATTGGGCCCCTGCCTAAAATGTTTTTTATTGGTAGACCGTATCTCTGACGCCTCAACATGGACAGTAAAATCGAGCCCCGATGTAAAGGTACTTGCAATACTTGTAACCACAAAAATTACTACTCTAAATCGTATGAGAATTGTTAAGGACATTAAAACCTTTGAGAGAAAACACATCAGTTAAGTCTTCTCATTTCTGCAGATTGCATCCTTTAAGTCTTGCGGAGTAATGGGCTGTATTCCAACTCTCTCACAAATAGCACCGCCCCCGTAGTTCGCTATGACCATTGCATCCTCTGGCGAGATGCCCGCCATGAGCGCAGATGCCATAACACTTATCACAGTGTCGCCAGCACCTGCAGGGTCATTTACAACTCTAACAAAGGCTGGTCGCGTTACAGAGCGCTCATTTTCATCTATGAGAAGTATACCATCCTTACCCATCGTTACCATGACATATTGGGTTTTTAATTTTTTTCTAACAATGCTTGCCGCTTCTTCAACGTGCACAACGTCGGAGATCTCGATAGATGTAGCTTCCGATAATTCCTTAATATTGGGTTTAAATAGAGTAACGCCCTCATATACGAAAAAGTTATCAAATTTTGGATCTACAAGTACTTTTAAATCAAATTTCTTTGCTATTTTTAAAATTTCCTTGATAAAGGATGCCGTCAGCAACCCCTTGTTGTAGTCCTCAATCACAATCGCAGAAATATCTTTTGCGATGCTGCCTAATCCACTCAGTAATTTTTCAATAGCTTCTTTTTTGACCTCCTCCCTACTTTCAAAATCTGCTCTAGCGATTTGACGATCCCTAGCAAAAGTTCTCATTTTAACAGTTGTTGGTCGATTATTTTCTCGAAAGAGAAAATGTTCGCCTTGGATCTCATCTTCAACTAATTTACTTAGGATTTTACCATCCTGATCATCGCCGACAACACTGAATAGAATCGGTGTATCTCCAAGCGCTCTTAGATTATTTGCAACATTAGCAGCACCGCCCAGCTGCTCTACCTTCGACTTAACATCGACAATTGGTATAGGTGCTTCAGCTGAAAACCTCTCTGTAACACCAAAAAGAGAGCGATCGAGCATTATATCGCCTATAACAGCTACTTTCTTTCCGCCAAAGCGGGTTATTGAATCCAGATAATGGTTTTGAGTGGACATGCCTTACAAAAAAACCCGTAGTTACTTACCGAAGTGGACTCTATTTAGTCACGCAACAGAATAATTGAATGAACCTTAACTTATCGCGTTTTTTAACGGGATGCCAATATAGCTTCTACAAAAGTGAGTAGGTCGCCGCCATTAAATAAAAAACCTGTGATATTAGCCGCTTCAGCTGCCTTAATGTCAGACTGTCTATCTCCAATTAAAAAGGATTTAAGGTTATCAACCGGCCACTTTTCTATAATATCTAAAATCATTCCAGGGGCAGGCTTACGCCAATTTTTAAAGTTAGCATAGGTCTCATTCTCAAAAGCTGGGTGGTAGGGGCTGTAACGAAAATCGTCGATAGAACTGCCCCCAGATTTCAATAATTCCGTATTCATCCAGGCATGCAGGTACTCAACCTCATCTTCAGTATATAGGCCTCTAGCGATACCAGATTGGTTCGTTACCACAAAAACCAGATAACCTTGATTTTTAAGTAATGCCACAGCCTCCTTTGCTCCAGGGATCCAATTAATTTGGCTCGGTTTGTGGACATAGCCGATATCCTTATTGAGAACACCGTCTCTGTCTAAAAAAACTGACGGACTTTTTGATACTTTTGACATCATAAAAAGATTACCAAGCTTCGGATCTATCACCAAAACAGAATAACATTAGCATCTTAAATTGTTTCTAATGAACTTACTTTTAATTTCAAATGTCAAATCAAGAGTTAATCAGACCAGGCACAGGGAAATGACAAGCATTAAAAAGTAACATGTGGCTCTTCGATTAATGATTAATATGACAACTTCAGAGTAAACAAATTTATTTTCACTCCCCAGCTGTTTATTGGGTTATATTGCATGAAAAGTCAATTGAAGTGGAAGACGGATGATAGAAGAAGCAGACCCGGTTCTTTTCGAAATATTTAAAAATTCCATGCACTCGATCGCTGATGAAATGGCCCTAACTGTTGTTAGAACCAGTTATTCGGGCGTTCTCAGAGATAATATGGATTTTGCGACAGCCTTTTGTGATGAAGAAGGCACTCTCGTGGCACAAGGTCTCACTCTCCCTGGGCACTTAGGGTCTGTTCCAACCGCTTTAGGAGCAGTGCTATCTAGATACCAAAATGACATTAAGGAAGGTGACGTCTTTTGTCTTAATGATCCCTATGAAGGTGGTATGCATCTCCCTGATTTATTTGTAATAAAACCAATTTTTCACGAGGGTCACCGGGTCGCCTTTGCTTGTGTTTCATCACATCATGTGGACACAGGCGGGAGGGGTCCAGGGTCAAATGCTGCCGACTCAACCGAAATATACCAGGAAGGATTGCGGATCCCTCCAACTAAACTTTACGCAGAGGGGAAACCAAATGACACCCTCTTTCGAATAATTGAGAAAAATGTAAGGGCACCCACCCTTTATTTTGGTGATCTAAGAGGTCAGCTGTCTGCCTGTCATACCGCTGAAACTCAGTTTTTAGAAGTGGTTGATAAACATGGCCGCGAAATCACAATGAAGCTTATGCGTGATTTAACTGACTATGCAGAAAGAGTTGCGCGCGCTGAAATTTCGAAGATACCCGATGGGAAAGTGAGCTTTGAAGATTGGATAGATGACGATGGGGTTGAGCATGGAAAACCCATCCGACTTTTTGTAACAATTGAAAAAATTGGCGATAGTTTCAAGGTTGATTGGGAGGGAACAGCACAACAAGTCAAGGCAGCTATAAATAACACTTTATCCTTCACTAAAGCAGCTAGCTATGCTGCCATTAGGTGCATACTGCAAGCCAATATCCCAACAAATGCAGGTTTTTTTCGCTGTATTGATGTTTCCGCGCCAAAGGGCACTATTGCCAATATGGAATTACCAGCTCCTTGCGCCGCCCGAGGACTAACAGGTTTTCGGATGATCGACTGCCTTATGGGTGCACTTTCACAGTTAGTTCCTGATCGCGTTTTTGCTTCCTCTGATGGGGGTAATACTGGAATTTCTGTTGGGGGCTACGATGCTAACAGAAAACCCTTTATCTTTGTTGACTTTACATGTGGCACTTGGGGTGGGCGGCCTTGGGCTGATGGTCTCGATGGAAATTCTAATATTTTCGCCAATATGGCAAGCCAGCCCGTGGAAGTAATAGAAGCTGAGAATCCACTAGAAATACTTGCCTATGAGTTTATTGAGGATCGTTGCGGGGCTGGTAAATTTCGCGGTGGGGCCCCTTACTGTCGTGAATATCGCTTTACTGAGACCGAAGGAGTTTTGCAAATACGTGCAGATCGACAGCGATTTAAGCCATATGGTTTGCATGGAGGCTATCCAGGCGAACCATCGGTAAATATTTGGGATCCAGATGGTAACTCGACTGTTATGCCACCGAAATTTACGGAGATTGTAAAGAAAGGTGAGATTTTTAGGCATGAAGTAGCAGGCGCGGGTGGTTGGGGTGACCCATTAGAACGAGACCCCGTAGCAGTCGCGCAAGATGTTCGCAACGAAATAGTGAGTAGACAAAAAGCACTTGAAGATTATGGGGTTGTTCTGCAGGGTAATAAAGTCGATGAGAACGCTACGAAGTTAAAACGTGCTGAAATAAAACGGCTTCGTGGATGGTCCGAATTACCTGCTGTACTTCGAGAAAAACCAAATATTGGAGCTTGAGTATGGATAGTTTGCGTGTAGGTGTAGATATTGGCGGAACTTTCACAGATATCGTTTTATGGGCTAGTAATGGCGAAGTTATTGTAAAAAAAGTGTCCTCAAGTGTGGACGATTATGCTCGCGCTATAATAAATGGGCTGGACGCAGTATTTGAAGAATACAAGCTTACACCCTCAATGGTTAAACAGGTTCGCCATGGTACCACCGTAGCCTCCAATGCCATACTTGAGCGTAAGGGAGCAAAGACGGGACTAATTGGGTCTAGGGGATTTCGAGATGTTCTAGAGATCCGGACCCTAAGGATGCCCAGATTATACGATCTTGCCTGGACTAAACCGCCAGCCTTGGTTGAGCGATTTCTTCGGGTTACTGTCGACGAGCGTATGAGTTCAACTGGAAATGTTGTCAAGCCTCTGTCAATCGAGGAAGGAGAACGAGCTGTTAGGAAATTGATTGAAGAGAGAGTTGAGTCAATTGCGGTTTGCTTAATCAATTCATATGCAAATCCTGAGCACGAGTTTTTGTTGAAATCAATTATTAAGCGACTTGCGCCAAATCTTCCATTCTCCATAAGTGCAGAAGTATTACCAGAAATAAGAGAATATGAGCGTACATCAACTACAACCATTAACGCGTATGTTAAGCCAATCGTATCGGAATATCTTGAGACGCTAGAAGCGGGCTTAATCGCGTCTGACATCAATGCAGAGCTCTTATTAATGCAATCGAACGGGGGCTTAACGCCGGTAGAGACAGCAGCTGAACTGCCAATGAACATAATCGAATCGGGTCCAGCAGGCGGCGTCGTTGGCGCACGTCTGCTTGCAGAAAAGGCTGAGCTGGGGGACCTCATTACCTTTGATATGGGTGGCACTACAGCGAAAGCATCGATGGTCGAGCGCGGGGAATATGCTCGCGCTGATGACTTCGAAGTCGGCGGCGGAATTTTAGCTGGCTCGAGGCTTCTTACTGGCGCAGGATATTTGTTGAAGACACAGGCGATTGATTTAGCGGAGGTTGGAGCAGGTGGAGGGTCATTAATATCCATCGATAGTGGCGGTGCTTTAGCTGTAGGACCCGAAAGTGCCGGAGCTTTCCCAGGCCCAATTTGCTATGATTTGGGAGGAGATAAACCAACTGTAACGGATGCAAATTTAATTTTAGGCTACCTAAATCCCAGTGCTATCGCTGGTGGGTCGGTGAAACTCAATTTCGAAAAAACAATCACCGCGTTTGAGCAAAAAGTTGCTGCACCGTTGGGCCTTACAGCTGAGCAGGCGGCTCTTGGTGCACGCAGAGTGGCTGCGTCGAATATGATCCGCGCTATTAAAGCTGTTTCTACAGAACGTGGTCGCGATCCCCGTCAATATACTCTTTGCGCATTTGGTGGCAATGGACCCATGTTCGCGTCCGAGATGGCTCTGGAGCTAGGCATTAAAAAAATAGTAATACCTCCCGCGCCGGGGGTGTTTTCAGCCTTTGGTCTTCTCTACGCAGATGTTGAGCATCATTATTCTAAAACATTGAGAGTTCTAATGCGCGAAGTTGAACCAGACTTAATCGGAAATGCCTGGGAGAAACTTGAAAGCAATGCTGTTGATCAATTAAACAGGGATGGCTTTGAACCTAAGAATCAATCGCTGAGTAGAACAGCGAGTTTGCACTACAAAGGTCAGACATTTGAGCTAACCGTACCGGCAGAATCCGGCAGGGTAGATAAAGCCTTGTTATCTCAGCTTGAACAATCATTTCATTCTGAACATGAGCTCGTATATGGACACCGAGCAAGTGATGACGAACCAGTTGAATTAGTTACTGTTAGACTCATCGCTAAAGGGCTTGACGCCAGTGGAAATAGACTAGCATTTCCCATAGATGAGACGAATGACGCAGAAACTACAACCTCGCGCAAAGCCTACTTTGGTCAATCCACTGGCTGGCAAGAAACCCAAGTTTTTTCGCGAAGCAGCTTAATTAAACCTAGACAGGGACCGTGTATAATAGAGGAATACGATGCTACTTGCGTGGTTCCTCCTGGATCGGAGGCTGTTCTGAATGAAGACGGGTGTATCTGTTTAACCTTCAATGAATAAAGATATTTACCCGTGCTTAGAACAAAAATGAAAACCTTATATATTCCATCTTTATAAACAATCTTTAGTCTCCGTGTCTGAATATGAGAAGCTCCAGTCATAAACAAAGCCACCATTATTAATGGTTTCAACTATCAGGGCATATGCCTTCTGTTTTTGAACTGAACAGATTAAGGCTTCCATACTTGAGTTAGCTATCGCGACACGAGAATTTCAACCTGGAAACACTAACTTTGATAACTCTTCATAGTTTCTGACGCGCCAAGTGGGTTTAATATCCGAGGCGTCAGCCGCCTCCTCATTTGTGACACCCGTTAAAATTAAAATCGAAGACATGCCGGCATTTTGAGCTGCCATTATATCAGTTTCAAGGTTGTCACCGATCAATATTGTAGAGCCGTCGGTATTATTAATACTGTTCAAGGCTGTATCGATCATTGAAATATTAGGCTTCCCAACTATGATTGGTTTTATTTTTGTCAACGACTCAATAGCTGCTAATACCATTCCATTTTCAGGGTAAAGCCGAGAATTCATTTTTATCCACTTATCCCCGTTCGTAGCTAGAAAACGAACACCTTCTTCCAAAAGTGAGCACATACAAGCTATATCATTGAAATCGATCTTTGGATCAAAACCAACCAATAGATCATCTGGGTTATCGCGTGTGATAAAACCTCCAGCGTCTTCAACGACTTTGTAAAGATTTTCGCTGCCTACAACTGCAACCCGCCTACCCTTAACCATTTCAGCTGCTGCCATTGCTGAGGTTATGACAAGGTCACTATTACAAGTAATCCCTAGACTATTTAAGTGATTTGCGACTTCTTCGGATGATCTATCGGAACGATTGGTTAAAAACCTAAATTCAATATCTGATACTGCTAACCTATCAGTAAACTCAACGGCACCAGCAATTGCGCTACAGCCGCTGTAAACCGTTCCATCTAAATCAAAAAAAATCGAAGTTAATTTCATTTCAAAAAACCTAGGCAGATAACTTTGCTTTCACAAAAGCATTACTTGCCAAAGCGATAATATAAATTCCAATATTAATGAAGTATAACTCGCACACAGGGGAAACAAAATGGACTTAAATCTTCGCAACAAGACTGTACTTATCACAGGCGGTTCAAAGGGAATAGGACTGGCCTGTGCTAAAGAATTCGCGGCGGAAGGCTGTAATCTCCATTTGGTATCAAGAACTAAAGAAGATCTTGAAAATGCTAAAAAAGAAATTGAGGCAGAGCATGGTGTTCAAATAATGATCCACGTCTTTGACCTATCAGATTCTAAAAATGTAGACCAACTAGTAAAAAATTGCCCCAAAATAGATATTCTGGTCAATAACGCAGGCGCCATTCCAGCAGGAGACATTCAAGCGGTGGAGGAAGGCAGGTGGCGAGCAGCATGGGACCTTAAAGTTTTTGGATATATAAATATGACACGTCGATACTATCCTCTAATGAAGGATGCAGGCGGAGGCGTGATAATGAACATTATTGGTCTAGCTGGCGTTAGAGTCGACCGAAATTACATTGCGGGGTCCGCTGGAAACGCATCAATTATTGGTTTCACGCATGCAATGGGAGCACATGCCTTAGACGAGGGAATGAGAGTGTTAGGGGTGTGCCCAGGAGCCGTTCAGACCGAGAGAATAACCACAATGCTGAAAACAAGAGCAAAAGACGAAAAAGGTGATGAAAACCGCTGGCAAGATTATTTTTCTGGAATGCCACTTAATCGTCCCGCTCTAGTAGAGGAAGTTGCTGATGTCGTCGTATTCCTCTGCTCAGAAAGAGCCTCGTGGCTTACCGGCACCACTATAAGTCTTGATGGTGGCGTGGCAAACAGAGGAGGATACTAATATTAAAGTCTAAAACTATCATGCGAAATATTTCATAATCAGAGAGAAGGTCAAGAAAATCCGAAAAAGAAATTTTCCCCAGCGATAGGAGATGAATTAATGGATGACTCCCGAACTACTGAAGAATTTATGTCAATGAAGGGTGGTGGCTATTATTCAAAAGCAACCATCGGTGCTAAACATGTCATAGATAACGCTGCACACTTAATTTTTGACTCCTTGGTGAGAATGAACCCTAAAGATGATGGAACCACTTTTACAGTAGCCGACATGGGATGTGCCGATGGCGGCACATCGATATCAACTATAGGCGAAATTCTAAAGTATATCAGGAAAACGGCCCCATCACGGCCAATTCAAATGGTCTATACGGACCTTCCAAAGAATGATTTCAGCCAGGTGTTTCAAAATGTACATGGTCAAACCGATATGAAGACTTACATCGAGGATATTGAAGACCTATACATTTTCTCTTCAGCAACTTCCTTTCATAAACCAATATTTCCTGCTGGATCATTAAACCTCGGTATTTCTGCAACTGCTTCACATTATGTAAGCGAACAACCGTGCATAATTTCCAACCATGTTCACATGGTAGGGTCTGCAGGCGAAGAGCGTGCTGCCTATCAAGAACAAGGACGCCTTGATTGGGAAAAAATGCTTCTAAATAGGGCAAGGGATTTGGCTCCAACAGGAAGACTGGCATTATTTAATTTTGGCATTGATGAAAAAGGGAGATATCTGGGATCAACGGGTGGCGTAAATATGTTCGACACGTTTAACCTGTTGTGGAAATCTTTAATAGATGACGGAATAGTTTCAGAGGAGGAGTATTTAAATACAAACTTTCCACAAAGTTATAGGACAGTAGAAGAATTCACGGCCCCCCTAGAGAACGAGAACAGTTGCGTTTATAAAGCAGGACTGCGGATCGAGCATGTTGAGACCCGGGTCGTAGCGTGCCCTTTTGCTGCGGATTTTAAACGCCATGGTGATAGTGTCAAATTTGCTAGGGAATATATTCCTACATTAAGATCCTGGAGCGAAGCGACATTCGCCAATGGTTTATCGGACAGGAGGTCACCCGACGAACAACGAAAAATCCTAGATAATTTCTATGGAAAATATCAGTGTCTAGTGGAGGAATCGCCCGGGGGCCATGGTATGGATTACGTTCATTGTTATCTGATAATCAGGAAAGACTTTTAAAAATCAAAGATCCTCAAATATTTCTAACGGAGCCTAAAATGTCACCACAACAACCTTTGATAACCGGAAGACGTCATATGGTTGTGGCTGGTCATTATCTTGCCACTGAAGCTGGTCTGAAAATTTTGGAAGCCGGAGGTAATGCAGTAGACGCCGGCGTTGCTGCAGGCATAGCGCTTGGTGTTTTACATAGCGACCAGGTTCAGTTTTCGGGAGTAGCGCCCATGCTTATTTATATTAAAAAGCTGAATAAAGTAATTAGTGTGGCTGGACTTGGGCACTGGCCAAAAGCAGCTAACTTAGAATTTTTTGAAACAAATCACGGCGGGAAAATACCACTCGGCATCCATAGAACCGTAGTACCTGCTGCCCCGGATGCCTGGATCAAAGTATTGTCTAATTTTGGGACAATGTCTTTTGGAGATGTTGCATCAACCGCAATTAAATATGCTAGAGAGGGCTTTACCGTTCACCCAACTATGGCAAATTTTCTTCTTAGATATCGTGAAAACTACAAACTTTGGCCATCTAACCAAGCCATCTGGCATAGAGATGGGCACCCTCTAAAAGAGGGAGATCTGCTGGTTCAAACTGATCTCTCTAATAGCATACAATATATGGTTGATGAAGAAGCTGCAGCCTCATCTAAAGGCAGGCAAGTGGGATTGAAAGCTGCACGCGATGCCTTTTACATTGGAGATATCGCAAAGAAGATTATTCATTTTCACAGAGAAAATGGTGGCCTTCTGACAGCTGAAGATCTTTCAAACTACTCCACACCTATAGAAGAACCACTTTCCATAAAATATAGAGATATAAACATTTATAGTTGCAAACCCTGGTGCCAAGGACCTGTTTTGCTCCAAATGCTCCGTATTCTAGAAGGGTTTGATCTACCTAAGTTGGGACACAATAGCGTGGATTATATTCATACCATAGCGGAAACTATCAAGTTAGCCTTTGCGGACCGTGAAACTTTTTATGGTGATCCAGATTTTGTTGATGTACCTATCGAACAATTACTTTCTAGCGATTTTGCGTCAAAGCGACGCGCACTGATTAATCCCCAAAAAGCTTTTCCTGCTATGCCCGCCGCGGGCCAAATAGACGGATATGGATTTACGCCTTTTCCAGCGTCAGCAAATTCATCGGCATCCTTTTCGGCTCCTGATACCTCCTACACGTGTTCAATCGATCAAGAAGGGAACGTATGTTCTATAACTCCTTCTGATGTATCTTTTGAAAGTCCTGTAATTCCTGGACTTGGGTTCTGTCCGTCGGCAAGGGGTTCGCAGTCGTTTGCAATGGAAGGTCATGCCTCCAAGATAGCGCCAGGTAAGCGGCCACGACTTACGCCCAATCCCGCGATGGCGTTTCAACCCAATCGGCTAATCATGCCCTTTGGCGCGCCCGGTGGCGACACACAGCCTCAAGGTATGTTGCAAGTTCTCCTCAACCATCTCGTATTTGGAATGGATATACAAACCGCCATTGAAGCACCTCGCTTTAGTACTCATAGTCAACCAAACTCGTTTGAACCGCACGATTGTAAGCCTGGCCGATTATCGATAGAAAATGACATTGACCAAGATATAGGGAAAGAATTAGCCGAGCTTGGTCATGATGTAGAGTGGCTACCTTCAAGGTCAGATGCTGTTGCAGGTGTTTGTGCTATTAGTGCTAATCTGAAAACTGGACTAATTTCTGGTGGCGCAGACCCTAGAAGATCGGGCAGGGCAATGGGATGGTAATTTGCGCATATTTTTTCAATTTGGGCTTTGTTTTCCTGATTGATATACTCGCTCTACGTTCGATACGTTGCTGCAACGAGAGCGTCAACTTCCTGCCGGTTAGGTATTCCTTTACGTCCACCAAATCGTGTACATTTTATAGCTGCAGCTGAACAAGCAAATTGTCCCGCTCTTTTAATGGGCATTCCTTCGCATAAACCCAAAGCAAATGCCCCATGGAAGACATCACCGGCGGCTAAAGTATCTATTGCGTTTATTTGCGGGGGTGAAATTTTGTTAATTTTTCCATTCTCTACCCAAACAAAGCCTTCATGCCCAAGTGTAACTCCACATAACACTCCAAGTGATTGCGTGCACCCTAAAAGATTTTCCTCTAAGTTGTCAGATCCGGAAAATAATCTAAATCCTAGCTTTGAAAAAATTGCGTGCGTAGAAAGTGGTGCAAGTTCTTTTAGGACTGACGGGTTAGCCACATCACCGTCAAAAACCCTCAACAAACCTCTCTTTTTTGCTTCATTCATAATAGATGAAGCGCCTTCTGGCCACCTTACATCAACTAAAATGCAATCTACGTCATCGAGTTCATTCATAGGAAGCCAAGAAGTATCTGCGCCTAGCGATGTATCAAAATATGATACAACTAAACGTTGGCCCGTATCATCAACTAAGACTGAAGACATGGGAGTTCGGGCGCCAGGGACCCGCCTTATTGAACTTGTATCAACTCCTATGCTCAATAGGTCTTTTAGGAAAAAATCCCCTGGGGTATCGTCGCCAATCCGGCCCCATAATTTTACAGAACCGCCCAGAGAAACAGTCGTGGCCGCTGCAGCGACTGCCATACCTGCCCCAATGATAGTACCATCCTTGGCCATTATTTTTTCATCGCCTGTCGATAGCATTGGGACTTTTAGAATTGTGTCAACTACGCATGCACCTAAACTTATGAATTTCTTGGGGTTGTTTTTTTAATTGTCATCTCACCAATGATCCGTCTGTGCAAATTTCCTAAATGTTCTGCTGCAGTGATTTAAACAAACCTGACAAAATTTAAGATCACGCAGGGCCTGTCTATCATAAGCACACGCGAAAATGATTCATCAAAAAAAGAATGCCATCGTTGTAGTATTGTGTCTCCTTCTGCTATCCTTTGTTTAGGAATCCTCTCATGCACTCGGAACGTTATGCCTAGCCTATTACATTTACCTCTTGATCCTTTTTCTAGAAAAATAAGAATCGTATTAGGTGAAAAAAAGATAACTGCATCACTCGCAGTCGAACCCATTTGGGAACGCCGACACGAATTTCTTTCTATCAACCCTGCAGGAACAGTTCCCGTTTTCATCGAAGATGATGGAACTACGATTTCGACCTCACAGGCAATAGCTGAATATTTAGAAGAAACGTCAAAAGAACCTGCTTTAATATTTGGTACAGCTTTACAGCGCGCTGAAATTCGACGTCTTTGTAATTGGTTTGATGTCAAATTTAATACTGAAGTGACCGAATATTTACTTGGTGAGAAAATAATGAAACGCTTCCTTGGACTTGGCGAGCCAAGTAGTGAAACCATTAGAGCCGGTTACGCCAATATTGATACCCATCTGGGTTATATAGAGTATCTAGCTGAGCAACGAGCCTGGCTAGCAGGCGAGAATTTTTCATTGGCAGATATTACTGCCGCATCACACATTTCGTGTATCGATTACCTAGGTGATATAGCTTGGGAAGACTACCAGCAAGCAAAACAGTGGTATGCAAGGATTAAATCCAGGCCTAGTTTTCGTCCCCTACTACAAGATTTAATTCCCGGAACACAGCCTCCGGCCCACTACAAGAACTTAGATTTTTAGTAAATATTATGAGAGGTTTACCGTACATCCATTCCGGAAGCACTTTCTGGAAACTGGCTATGTTTTATGCGACGTATTTTTTTGTTTTTGGTATTTACATGCCGTACTGGCCACTTTGGCTAAATGACATTGGTTTGACGCCGGTTGAAATTGGGTGGGTGCTTGCGGGAGCGTTTTGGATAAAAGTCGTTGTTCAGCCGGTTGTAGCTCATGTTGCGGACACAACAGGGAGAACTAAAATTTTAACTGCCGTGCTTATGGGCATGAGTGCAATTGGTTTCGCCATACTATCTGATCTACAGAGCTTCTGGCCTATTTTCCTAATAACATTAATAACGGCTGCCTGTTATCAACCTGTTTTACCTATTATGGAAAGCGTCATTCTCAACTTTGCTAAGATAGGGAATCTGCGTTATGGGCACATAAGGCTTTGGGGCTCTGTTACCTTCATCATTGCAACTTTAGGAGGTGGTTGGCTCTTCGATGGAGGAAGGAGTGATCGTATTATATGGTTTTTAGTTGTGGGGATGACCTTGGTATCATTTTGTTGTCTACTCATTCCTAATCAAGCACAGTTTGAACGAACGAAATCCAGAATAAAAACTTATGCCAAATTGTTTCTTTCGCCCCTGTTTATCTTTTTTTTAATTACCACGGGCCTAATACATATCAGTCATTCAGTTTTATACGGTTTTGGGACATTGTATTGGCGTTCGATTGGACATTCGGAGACAATAATAGGATTGTTTTGGTCCATTGGTGTATTAGCAGAAATTATCTTATTCACCGTCGTTGGAAGACATGAAAAACAAGTAGGGTATTTGTTTTTACTACTATTAGCTGCAGCGGCTGCAGTCGCGCGCTGGCCATTGCTTGCAATCTTTGATAGCCAAATTGCAATTATTGTATTGCAAACACTTCACGGTTTTACTTTTGGTGCTGCACATCTAGGCGCTATGGCTTTTTTAACCAAGCACGTTCCCAAAGAGATTTCAGCAACTGGCCAAAGTTTGTATTATACTTTAATTGGGGGCATTTTTTCGGGCTGCATGTTACCGCTTGCTGGCAAGCTATATAGTGATCTTTCTGGCAGTGCTTTTTTTATAATGAGCTGCTTCGCCGTATGTTCCTTGATTAGCTTGCTGGTCTTAAGTCGAATAGCTAGGCACGATTTCAAAACTATTAAAGGGTGAGCCGGTTAAACGACAAACCTTTTTTATTAAAACTTCTAATTCTCGCTTGATGGACTATGACGACGTAACAGTGGGGTAATTATTATACCAAACACAAGAACTAATGCAGGAATTCCAAAAGCTTTGAAGGTTACCCATGTATCAGTTTCAAAAAGTCGCCAAACAATTTCATTAACTATTGCCAAGACAAAAAACATTCCAACCCAAAGTTTTGTAATCAGTACCCAGCCCTGATCTGTCAATTGAAGCATGCGCCCCAGTAAAATCTTCAAAAAATTTTGCCGAAATATCAGGCCAAGGATTAGAGCCACGGCAAATAATGTATTAACGATAGTGGGTTTTATCTTTATAAAAATTTCATTGTCAAAATATAAAGTGAGACCACCAAATACCATAATTAATAGGCATGTTATAGCTGGCATAGGAGGGATGGCCCTCTCCACCCAAAAAGTGATCATGATAACAGCTAGTGTTGCAGCCATCAAAGCCGCTGTTCCGATCATTATGCCATAGAAGTAATTGATAGCGAAAAATACCACAAGCGGGCCTAAATCTATCAGTGTCTTCTGGCCAGCTGTAAGTGCCCTTTCCGTCATGCTGCCTCTCCTTGAGTTTTTAACGAAGCAGCCTCACAAACTGCAAAATAAGCATGCTTTATTATTTCCGGCTCAGCATCAAGACCCCTGGCCTCTTCTGCAAGAAACCTTCTCCATGCCTTAGCGCCAGGTTCTGCATGAAATAATCCCAGCATATGCCGAGTTATTGATTTAACCGGGACCCCCAGAGATTTTTGAGTAGCCGCATAGTTGACCATCATATCTACCACATCTTTTCTAGTCTTATTTTTCTCCGGCTCTCCATAGATTAAATTATCAACTATTGATAGAACCCACGGTGTTTTGTAAGCGGCTCTGCCAAGCATAACACCATCCAGCTTGGACAGGCGCTGTCTTACCTCGTCAAGCGTTTCTAAACCCCCATTCAAAATAATCTTAAATTTGGGCCATCTTACCTTCATTTCTTCTACCAAATGATAATTTAAAGGAGGAATTTCTCGGTTTTGAGCCGGGCTTAATCCTTTTAAGAATGCTTTACGAGCGTGGATAATGAAAACTTCACAACCCGCATTTGCAATGTTTTCTATGAAATTTGGAAGTGCCTCTTCGGGAACTTGATCATCAACTCCAATGCGACACTTAACAGTTATCGGCAGTTTTACAACTCGGTTCATTGCCTCAAAACATTTTGCAACCAACGCTGGCTCTTTCATGAGGCAAGCCCCAAAGTAACCGCTTTGAACGCGATCACTGGGGCAACCTACATTTATATTTACTTCGTCATATCCCCAATCCTCAGCGATCCGAGCGCATTCAGTCATTTGAAACACTTCTGATCCACCTAACTGCAGAGCTATTGGATGCTCCTGCTCATTAAAGTCTAGAAGACGTTTTTTATCCCCAAAAAGGATGGCTTGCGGCGTAATCATTTCAGTGTAGAGCCTTACCCGCTCAGAAATAAGTCTCAAAAAGTAGCGCTCGTGCCGGTCAGTCCAATCCATCATTGGTGCAACGCAGAACCTGTGACTATCTTTCTGTAGATATTTCGTAACGGTCGACATTTTTTTCATTGAGCTGTGGACTTTTTCAAATACTAATAACCAAGAAGAGGATTTTAAGGAACCCCTAAAAAAAAGCTGTCATCAGAATGCTAGCACCAGCACAACCAATTAAAGTGTAAATAGTTCCAAGTCGAAACCATAATATAAGGATCCCTGCTAAAACCGTAAGACCCAAACTGAAGAGATCAATACTTGATATGGCCGGTAGTTTCAGCGAAAAATTTAACCAACTCACTTCATTCAATTGCTTGAATGTAACATGCATTCCGAACCATATAGCTAAGTTTAAAACAACACCCACAACGGCAGAGGTTATTCCCGACAAAGCCGCTGCTATCCGGGTATTTGCTCGCAACCTCTCGATATATGGTGCACCAAGGAAGATCCACAAAAAACATGGTGCGAACGTTACCCACAACGTTACAAGAGAGCCCAGCAAACCAAGAGTTATTGGAGATAGAGCCGCTTCAGACCTGTAAGCACCTATAAATCCTACAAACTGGGTAACTAGAATAAGTGGGCCAGGGGTAGTCTCAGCCAACCCAAGACCATCAAGCATTTCATTTGGGGTAAGCCAGTTAAAAACCTCAACAGCTTGTTGAGCCATATAAGCGAGGACTGCGTATGCACCCCCGAATGTCACAACTGCAAGTTTACTGAAAAAAATACTTTGCTGAAAAAATATATTTTCGGCTCCAAACATTAACCAAATCAGAAATATTGGGGAAAGCCAAAGCGATAACAGTGTCGTAAAAACCTTAACGGATCGAGAGAAGGACGGTTGGGTGTGTGATAATTCGCCTGCTAGTTCCATCCTATCTATAACGGTTACTACATCATCATTTATTTTTGTTTCGGAGGGCCTGTTATGTCTATTGCCCAGTCGAAGATGCCCAACTACGATCCCAAAAATTCCTGCACAAATAATGATATAGGGGAAGGGTATTGAGAAAAGGAAAATAGCTAAAAAAGAGGCGATTGCTATCGCGAGCATGGACCCTGACGTGATAGCTCTTTTCCCTATTTTGATCACGGCGTCAATAACCACGACTAGCACTGCAGCTTTTATCCCTAAGAAGGCAGCCTCAACTAATAGCATGTCGCTAAATGCTACATAAACCCAGCTCAACGCAAAAATAACCAATGCGCCTGGTAAAATAAAAAGCAGACCTGCAACCAATCCACCTTTGGTCTTATGCAGTAGCCAACCAATATAAGTAGCTAATTGCTGTGCCTCTGGACCGGGCAGAAGCATACAGTAATTTAATGCATGCAAAAACCTCTCTTCATCAAGCCACCGTTTCTCTTCCACAAGAATACGATACATCAAAGCAATTTGGCCGGCTGGACCTCCAAAACTTAAAACGCCAATTTTAAACCAAACAATTAAAGCTTCTATCGAATTCGGGGTGTGTGATAATTTCTGGTCAGAGTGGGCCATGTTAAAATTACAAACTTCTAAAAAATAGTGATTACTTCAGACTAGAAGTATAAAATGCTGCACTTCTATCTAATTCTTCTTGCCAGCCCAAGAACATCTCTCAAGGCAATAAACTTCTACAGATAATCTCTTGTGAAAGCTATTCGATAATGCGACGACCAATTATTATACAGTCATTTCATGCCAGTCCTTGGCCAAAATTTATCGAAGTGGCAGTCGAAAGCGTTGCCTCTTGGGCAAAAACGAGGAATTACCGCTACATATTATTTGGAGACGAGGTGATGGATTTGTTGCCCAACGAGTTTGCCGTTAAGTGCTCTAATCGACTACCGATGATGATTGATCTAGCAAGACTCCTAATAATAAGGCAACTTTTTGAAGAAGGTGCAGAACAGGTAATTTGGTTCGACGCTGATGTGCTAATATTTTCGCCACAGCAGTTCGATGTAGACCCTGCGCCCGAGCAGGTAGTAGGTCGGGAAATTTGGGTTTCCAAAACAAAAGCTGGAAGGTGGAAGGCCCATAAACATGTGCACAACGCGGCACTCAGCTTTCAACGAACATCACCAATTTTAGATTTTCTTATCTTTGCCACAGAGCGTATTGGCAAACAGCTAAAGGCTCCAGCAAGCCCTCAATTGGTTGGTCCAAAATTGTTTTCCCACATTCACAACTTAGTTAACCTCAACGTTTGGGAAGAGGCTGGCATGCTTAGTCCTGGAGTAATGTCAAACATTATTAATAAAGGGGGACCTGCGCTTGATTGCCATCTACGTAAACAGACTAGGCCTGCTCTAGCAGCAAACCTTTGCTACTCCCTGGTAGGTAAAAAAATAGACGACATCTTTGTTGATGAGGATTTTTTGTTGGACGCCGCCAATGAGTTACTAAAGCAGTTTTATAAGTCTGGACTGACGCCCATGTAAAAAAGAAGGCCCGTTAGGGCCTTCTCGTGAGTGGACCTGTGGTGGGCCCAATTTCATAGCCTAAGCTAGGGGCGAAGGTTGCTCCGGTACCCTTGTAAGAAACCCTCTTGCACACCACACAGCCTTATTCTCACTAGACATCGGATCACCTCCTTTCGTTTGTTTCAGATATTTTTTTTTAACACGCTCAACTTTACATTCAAATAGATTTTTGGCCCTTTAGCCCTTTTTAATCCTTTTTATAGTTAATCTTTGTTTAGCCCTCCATTATACCCGATATTGTAAAGCCTCCGTCTACCCCTACCACGTGGCCAGTGGTGAAACTACAATTTGGCGATGCTAAAAAGGCTGCAACCTCGGCTATTTCTTCAGGGCGACCATAGCGAGCCAATGGTATACGGTTGGCCAGACTCGGCCAACGTTGGTCTGGTTGGTCATCCCTTGTTTTTGTGGGTCCAGGCGCGACTGCATTAACTAGAATGTCATGCTCGGCTAACTCTATTGCCATAGTTTGTGTTAAATTAATTATGCTTGCCTTACTCGCACCATAAGCAGCTCTTCCACGGCCGCCAAAAACACCAGAGTTAGAAGCGATATTAACTATTCTTCCTCATTCACCCTGCTCAATCATCCTTCTCGCAGCGATCTGGCCACACTTAAAAACTCCACCCAGGTTTACCTCTAATACTCTATCCCAAAAGTCATCATGCATATCAAGAAATGGGGCCCTATCCATTATACCTGCATTACAAATTAATACATCGATATTTCCCATCTGGCTCGAGGCCTCAGCAAACATTCTTTCTATTGACGACCTCGATGAAACATCCACCTCTAGGGAATAAACCATTCCAGTAGACTTTATTCTAGCTGCTGCAAGATCAGCCGCTTCTTTGTCTTTATCTGCCACACAAACACATAATCCATCCATTGCTAGCTTTTCAGAGATTGCCCGACCTATGCCGCGAGCTCCACCGGTCACGATTGCAGTTCTTTGGAATTCTGACATTATCGATGTTCCATTTTTTGTTACAGTTTCAATGAAACTAAAGAAAGTTTAGTTTAGATTAATCATATCTTACAGGATCGTTTACGAAATTTATCGTTATGCTATTAATGATTGTAAATTATACAAGAACGTTTATCAGTTTAAGCCTTCGGGAGTTTTTAAATGAGTGGCATAAAAGATCTATTTAAGCCAGGTAAGCTTGTTACGGCACCTGGAATTTTTGACGGTATCTCTGCCCGTATCGCAGACCCTTTCAAGTTCGAACTACTCTATATGACGGGTTATGGAACAGTCGCATCGCATTTAGGTATGCCAGATGCAGGGATCGCTAGCTACACCGATATGGTAGGCCGGGTCCAAATGATATCTAATGTTGTCAATACACCATTCATAGCAGATGGCGACACCGGCTATGGGGGTTTGTTGAACATGCAACACACAATCAGAGGTTATGAACTTGCGGGCGCAGCAGGAATACAGATCGAAGATCAAGAATTCCCAAAAAAATGTGGGCACACACCGGGCAGACGAGTGATTCCTATTGAAGACATGGTGCAAAAAATACGGGTTGCTGTAGAGACTCGGTCTTCTTCTGACTTTCTTATAGTTGCTAGAACAGATGCACGAACGAGCTACGGCTTGGACGAAGCACTAAAGCGAGGAGAGGCTTTTGCAGAAGCTGGTGCAGATATTTTATTTATAGAATCACCCGAGTCAGTTGGTGAAATGGAAAGGATTTGCGCTAGTTTCGATGCACCGCTTTTGGTTAATGTGGTGGATGGTGGAAGCACTCCTGTTCTCTCTAAACAAGAGTATATAGACTTGGGATATCAAGTAGCTATCTATCCAGGAACTGGCTTTTTAGCCTGCGCTCATGCTTTGAATTCAGTGTATGGCACTATTAAAGAAACAGGCTCATCGGTTGATGTAGAAGTTCCGTTGAGAGACTTCATGACAATGGCAAAAGATATGGGTTTTCAAGATGTTTGGGATTTTGATAAACGTCACGAACAGATTCAATAAGGATAACCTTCTATTAGAGATAATATTGGTAGGAAAATAGTGGAAGATTTTTTGGAAACATATAGAGGTGACGTGTCTCCTTGGGAAGTTGATTCAACCGAACACTTCACCGTAGCGTATTATTATGAAAAGTTCGAATCTGCAACCTTTCGTTTTCTCCGTCATCGCGGATTAGACCCATCGCTCTGCAAGACAAAAGCAGCGCTTACACATTACAAAACCGAGCTGCATAACCGGGATATTTATTATATAAAAAGCGGCCTAATATCAGCTGGCGAAAACCCAATAATCGGACACAAATTATTTAAGGCTGACAGCGATATTTTATGCACAACAATGCAACAGACTTTGTTAGGGATTTCTATTGAAGGTTCAACGACCGCGTGGGATGCAGACAGTAAGGAAAATCGTCATCAACCAGGAGACGAAACATCTTGGGTGCAGTCCTTGAAAGACGTAGTTCAGCCAAATGAAATTAGCTGGTCTGGCAGTCTATCTTTGCCTGGATATATTCACCGGTTTTCGACGGCGAATAGTTTTATTATGGCAGCATTTGGACTAACTCCAGATTATCTGACAAGGTTTAGAATTGGACTTTCCACATTTGAGTTTCAACTTGAGTTTTATAATTCAGTTAAGTCTGGCGATTTAATTAATATCAAAAGCTGTATTGCCCAGTTGGGGAGTTCATCTGTGAGATTCTATCATCGCATGGAAAATGCTGAAACAGGCGAAGAGGTAGCAGCCCTGAGTCAGTATGGTGTTCACCTTGATCTTGATAGTCGCAGGCCAACACCTATTCCGGATGATCTGCGAACTAGGGCAGAGCATCTACTCCCAAAAATCTGAGAAAATTAAATGTCATTCACAGCGAAGGTGATATCTATCTACTAGGAGAAATTAATGCGCGCTGCAGTTCTTACTCGTAGAAGTTGGATAGAAATACTTGAGCAAAAAATACCACCCACCGATGCAGATGAAGTCAGGGTCAGGATAAAAGCAGGGGGCATTTGTGGCTCTGATATCCACTACTTTCAACACTATAAAATAGGAGATTTCCCTGTTAGAGAACCATTTATCCTAGGTCATGAAGCGACTGGCGTAGTTGAGACAGTTGGAGAAAATGTTAAAGACTTGCAGAATGGTGACCTAGTCGTAGTAAACCCAAGCCATCCTTGTAAAAACTGCAGCTATTGTTTCTCAGGAAGAGAACTCTTATGTGCCAATATGAGTTTTTTAGGGAGTTCTAGAAAATTCCCCCATATTCAAGGCATGTTCTCTCAAAGTTTTACTACGAAACGATCGCAATGCTTTAAACTACCTTCAAATCTCTCCCCACATCATGCCGCTTTCGCAGAACCACTCTCGGTCGCCATGCATGCTGTTTAGAATGTTGGCGCCTTAATCGGTGCCAATGTCTTGATTTCCGGGGCGGGGCCAATTGGCTGTTTGATCCTTATGGTGGCGAGGCTAGGGGGAGCGAATACTGTTACAATAACAGATATTAAAAAAGAGCCTCTGCGAGTTGCGGAGAATATTGGCGCAACAAGAGCTCTAGATATTTCACAATCAGTAGACAAAATAGCGTTAAAAGGCGACCCAAGAGGAAGTTTTGATGTAGCTTTTGAAGCTTCAGGAAATGCCGATGCGGTGATACAGGCCATCAAAAATCTCAAGTCAGGAGGTACTTTTGTACAAGTAGGAACATTTCAGAATACAAATGTTTCTATTCCATCGGACGTGGTGATGACAAAAGAATTAACTCTTAAAAGTTCGTTCAGATTTGATAAAGAATTTTCCTGGGCTGCTGAGTATCTTGCGGCCAAGAGAATCGATGTCGCACCGCTGTTGTCTCATGTTTTTCCCATGGATGAGGCTAATAAAGCGTTTCAGATTGCTCAGGATCGAACAAAAGCAATGAAAATCCATTTAGCTTTTTAAATTGAACTGAGACAGCTTTCACGCGTCTTATATATTTTCAAAATTCTCGCTCAATGCAAAAGTCTATAACCGAGATCAGAGCCTGCTTTGCTTCGCAGTCGCTAAATAAGTCTAATGAGTCTCTAGCCAATGCAGCGTAATGTCGAGCTCTGGTCATAGTATCATCTAGCGTGGAATGCTGTTTAATTAAGGACTGAGCCCTATCTAGATCATCCGGGTGCTGTTCAAGTTCTTCCAGACAACGTTTCCAAAATTTTTTCTCTTCTTCATTGCCCCTTCGAAAGGCAAGAATGACAGGCAAAGTGATCTTTCCTTCGCTGAAATCATCACCAATTGTTTTACCTAGTTCTGCTTGCCGTGCAGAATAATCTAGAGCGTCATCCACTAGCTGAAAAGCTACACCTAAATTAGTTCCATAAGCGGCCAAAGCTTCTTCCTCGATTTTTGGTCGATCTGCTACAACCGCACCAATCCTTGCAGCTGCAGAAAAAAGCTCGGCGGTCTTAGATTGAATCACTTCCAAATAATCAGATTCGCTAGTTGAGGTGTCGTTGGTTGTTAGCAGTTGGTGGACTTCGCCTTCCGCTATCACTGCTGAAGCGTTCGATAAAAGTTTCAAAACATGAAGCGACCCATCGCTGACCATAAGTTGAAAAGCTCGGCTAAATAGAAAATCACCAACTAATACACTGGGCTGATTTCCCCAGACTGAATTAGCCGTCGACTTTCCCCGCCGGAGCTCGCTCGCGTCAACTACGTCATCATGTAACAATGTTGCCGTATGAATAAACTCTACACACGCTGCTAACTTTATATGACGCTCACCCGAGTATTGGCAAAGGGCAGCGGTCCCTAAGGTAAGCATTGGTCTTAGACGTTTGCCTCCGGCTGCTATTAAATGACCAGCTAACTGGGGTATTAGGTGAACAGGGCTTTGCATGTGCTCGAGTATTGTTGCATTGACCTTATCGAGATCCTGGGTCACTAGTTTCATGAGTAGGTCTAGCGACGGCTTTTTAGCCAACTCTCCAGATGTTTTAAAATCTACGATAGTAGCCACACGATGACTCCGTAATTATCAAATTCCTGTAAACGCTTCTTGACTGACACATTTGTATACGATTGCATAGAAGTTTTAAACTGCGTCACCCCGTCGCGCAAATCAGCTTGCAGGTAATCGAGATTAAAATTGAAAGAGCTTATTAGAACCAATGACCTTGTTAAGTTATCTTTCTTGCTGGCCCATCTTAAGTCAGAGGGAATTGAAGGTTATATAATCGACAATCATATGAGCATAATGGAAGGAAGTGCCAATGCTATTCCTCGCCGCCTAATGGTATCCTTTTCTGATTACATGAAAGCAGAGAAGCTACTTGAACAGCTAGGCGAAAAATAAAAAATGGAAATTAAAAAATTCACCATAGATAATTTTCTTGGGGGAAAACTGCAAATTAAACAACCTGCGAGAGGATATCGGATCGGGATAGATACTGTTTTATTAGCGAGCGCAACTAAACCTAAGGCTGATGCAAAGGTTTTGGACCTAGGTTGCGGCGTTGGTGGAATTTCGCTGTGCTTATTAACCAATCACCTCAGTATATCTGTCGTTGGAATGGACCTAGATAGAGATTTAATAAAAATTGCCAAAGAAAATAACCTGACCAGCGGCTTCGGGAAACGATTTAAACCTCTCACGGGCTCTGTCTTGGACCCTCATAAAAGTCTGGTACCAAATACATTCGACCTGATCATAACTAATCCGCCTTATCTGGAAAGCAACAGCTCTAATCCTTCTCCAGAAAAACGCAAGAATTCTGCAAATGTAGAAACTGAAGTTGATTTGGGTACATGGCTTAATTTTTCAGCAAAATTTCTGAAGCCGGGAGGTAATATCTCCCTTATTCATCGTGCCGACCGGCTTGACCATATTCTGACCCTTATGAGAACAAGTTTTGGTGGCCTTGGTGTATATCCCTTATGGCCTAAAACAGGGCGTCCAGCCAAAAGAGTAATAGTTTCCGGTATCAAAGGCAGCGCAAGTCCTACAAAAATCTTGCCAGGGGCTATTATACACGATGCCGATGGCTCTTACACAGCGCCTGTACAAGCAGCTCTTACAGGAGAGAAGTTACTCGCCGATCTACTTAACTAAATAATCTCATCGTAACTACCTCTTGGTATTCTGCAAGCGATCAAAGTAAAGGTATCCCTAGTACTAAGCGCAATATTTACGGCATTCTCTAGTTGCGTTCTTGTTTGTACAACAAACCCTTTGCCGCCCGTAGCCAATGCGATACTTTTGAAATCGGTTTCTTCCATATCGACACCCACATTCTTATATTGCATTTCTCTTTGTTTTTTTTCTATCAGCGCTAAAGAGGCATCAACAAAAACCATCACAATTACGGGTAAACCCAAATCCCTGAGCGTTATAAGCTCGCCGAGTACCATTTCCAAACCACCATCCCCCATAAACGCAACAACTACCCTACCTGGGTCGGCCAGTTTAGCACCAGTAGCAAGCGGTAACGCACATCCCATTGTACAGAATGCACTAGACTGAAGGGCAGATCGTGGAACATATGTGCGCCATGCCTGGCTTATGAGAATTCTATGCGCCCCAGAATCCATTGTTATTACAGTATCTCTTGGGACAAGACTTCTGACCGTTTCTGTAATAGCGCCCGGGCCCCATTCTTGCTTTTGACCATAGATCTTCTCATGCTTGTTTCGCATTTCTATCAACTCACCATTTTCCCAGGTGGTCTTTTTCTCCAAGCCCTTTGAAAGCGCTTCAATACCCTCGCTTATATTACAGATAAACCGTAATGAGGAATTATGCATATACGAATACTCAGGCGCTATTAGAAACTCAACAACCCTCGTTTTTGAAGAATCCCATAAGTTCCTCCAACCAGTTCTCATCTCGATCGGGTCATAACCGACAAGTAATATTAAGTCAGAAGCATGAACGACTGGACTGATATTTTTGTCTCCTAGGGGCGATAAACCAGCGGCGCCAAGACTCAATTCATCGTCAT
Source organism: Rhodospirillaceae bacterium (assembly GCA_002690995.1). Taxonomy (GTDB): domain Bacteria; phylum Pseudomonadota; class Alphaproteobacteria; order Thalassobaculales; family Thalassobaculaceae. Next base: position 81,249 of record NZGS01000143.1, on the reverse strand, counting down.
CGGGGACGATACCTTTTGCCTTGTAAGTAGTGACAACGGGCACGCCAAATTTTTTGCAAAAATCTATTATTGGGCTACTTGCGTTTTGATGAACGGCATCTAGACCAACTATCATCAATGGATTTTGTGCTTCCAGTAACCACTGTCGTGCTTTTTTAAGCGCTTCCCCATTCGCCGGCTTTATTGGAGCGGGTGTTGCTCTAGTTGGTATTTTGCTCACTGGATGGAGTTGATCGGCTATTTTTATTGGTAAGTCAAGATGCACTGGACCAGGCCTACCTTCAGTAGCAATAGCTATCGCTTTATCGATAAGTTCCTCTACAAAACCATCCGACACCCGAAAACTTGCTTTTGTTATAGGGGAGAAAACGGAGCAGTGATCAAAAACTTGATGGTTATAAGTCACCGTGTCAGCTGGGTCCACGCATCCGGTAATTAATATAAGAGGTACCCGGTCCTGTAAAGCATTCACCGCAACATTAACGGCGTTAGCCGCTCCTGGACCGACAGTTGCGATCATTAGTCCAGGGGCCTTCGTAATATGGTGCACGCCCTCCGCCATGAATCCGGCAGCATTTTCATGTTTTGACAAAAGAAATTTGATACCAGCATCTTCCAAAGCATCGATTATCGTGAGTACTTCGCCGCCTGGTATACCAAAGGCAAACCTTACGTTCGCCTCATAAAGGCGCCTAGCTATAATATCGGCTGCTCTATGCTTTAGAGATGTCACAAATTTTCTATTCGGCTGCCTGCAAACTTTTTTTCGATGCTTCCCGCTCAGCCATCTGCAAGAATCCCTCACGTGTTTGCGGCAACTTCATCTCAAGTATACGCGAGGCTACGACTGTTCGCAGTATTTGCGCTGTCCCCCCTCCAATAGTGAACATCCTAGCGTCTCTGGCCAAACGCTCCATAGGATAGTTGCGCGAATAGCCGCGCGCTCCAAACATCTGGAGGGCGTCATTTGTAACCTTAAGAGCCATTTCAGAAGTAAAAATTTTCCCTTGCGCCGCTAGTGTTGGATCAGGAAAAGGGCTACCATTTTGCCCTGCACTTAGAGCCGCTTTATGTAATAAGGAGCGGGCCGCTTCAATCTGAACTGACATATCGGCAAGCATCCACTGCAACCCCTGAAATTCCGCTATTGGCCGACCAAATTGCTCGCGCTCTTTAGCAAACTCCAGGGCGTTTCTGTACGCGCCAACAGCTAATCCTAGAGCCACAGTCCCTGCGCCTACTCTTTGTGAGTTATAGGCATTCATCAAATCAGCAAAGCCACGTTTAAAGCCAGACGGCGGCATTAGAACCATATTTTCCGGGACTTCTAAATCTTCGAATAATAATTCTGTTTCTGGTATACCACGAAGTCCCATCGTTGGCTCTCGTGCACCCAACTTTAGTCCATCAGCTTCACCGCGGATTGCTAAAAACCCACCGATACCTAATTCGACGTTATTTTCGTCAAAAACCCTGGCGAAAATTAAGTGAAGTTTCGAAACCCCACCTCCCGTAATCCAATGCTTTTTTCCATTGATTACATACTTATCACCACGCTTGTCAGCCCGTGTAGTCATTTGCGATGCCGCGCTTCCTGCATCTGGTTCTGTGATGCAAATCGCAGGCTTATCACCAGCGAGCACCAATTCGGCTGCCAATCGTTTCTGAAAGTCTGTCCCGTAATGCATGACCGCGGATATCGCACCCATATTTGCTTCTACAGCTATCCTCCCAGTCGGTCCGCAGTAGGCCGCCATTTCTTCAACAACTAAGTTAGCCTCAAGAAAACTTCTGCCTGGGCCGCCATACTCTTTAGGAATGGTCATACCAACGAATCCTGCATCGGTAAGTGCTTTTACGTTATCCCATGGATACTGCTCACTTTTATCAACCTCTACCGCATTTTCCGCGACAAGAGTAGACGCGATCTGACGGGCACGCTGTTGGATTTCGATTTGATCCTTAGTTAAATTAAATGTCATGTGTGTTTCCATCGTTCATTAGTTAATCGCTGCACGGCTCTTATTATTAATATTAACCAAAATATGTTCCTTAATCTACCCGTTCTCCAATAAAACAGATGTTTTCCAGGGGCTCATCGTCGGCAAGACGTGTTAAGTTTGCGGCCACAAACTCCCATCGTCTATTTGACATCGCAAGTGTCCACGCTGAATTGTGGGGAGACATTATCACATTATCAAGTTTTTCTATTGGAAACCGGGATGGCCATGGGTTTGGATTTGATATGCTCGGATAGTTATACCAAACGTCAATTATAGCTCCTCTAATTCTTCTAGAAGCTAAGGCTTCGTAAAGGGCAGCCTCGTGTATTACCTCCCCTCTACCGACATTAGCAATGACCACTTGTGGTTTCATCATTCTAAAAAAGCTATGATTGATAAAACTTTTTGTTTGCTCTCCTCCCGGCAAAGTAACAATTATGAAATCACTTTCTTTCAATAATTTCTCAATTTCATCAAACTGACCAAACCAGTCAATGAAACTCTCGGGGTCTTTTCGGCTTCGTGAAACAGCCATTACCTTCATACCAAATATTTTGCTTCGTTTCGCTACTTCCACCCCAATACGACCGAGGCCAATAATGCCAACTGTACTCCCCATCATTTCAAGATGGTGAGGCCCTTTATTTATGCTTCGATTATTGAATGAGTTGGATCGCATATCTTTGTCAGTGTCGCGCATCAATCCTGTCTGCCATTCGATCATAGCCCCCAGAAGGTGCTCAGCAATAGTTGTTTCATGTTCATACGTGTTACATAAAGGAACACCTTCAGGAAGCTCTCCTGGATTTATCCAGTCAATGCCTGTAAATGGAACTTGATATAATTTGAGGTTTCCCTTTCGAGGAATATCCATTCCAATTCTACCCCCAACTATTACATCATAGCTGGGTAAAGCCACCGAAATTTCCTCTTTGTCTTCCTTTATACTCAAGACGTCTATAGTCCAGCATTTTGGCAGTTTAGACTTAAGTAAGTCGTTATTATTCATACCCGTGTCCCGCAAAACTAATGCAGAAAGATTTTTGTCCATAAAATTGTAATGCCTTTCGAATAAGTTTTTTTGAACGTAGTGTTTTCAACATAAATTGCTTTTTGACACTTTAACTAGTTAGACTCAGTGTCGTAAAGATAAGAGTAAGAACGGATGAAAAGAGATTGATTACTTCACAGACTAGCAGAATGTCACTTGGAGCTGCTGCTGCTGCAAACCCTGCCGGCGCAGAAGCTGCTTTATCGATAATGCGCTTGGGAGGAAATGCTGTAGACGCAGCTTTGGCAGCAGCTCACGTTATGGGAGTAGTAGAACCGCTCGATTGTGGAATTGGCGCCGGCGGGTTCATGGTTATATATCGGGCCTCAACAAATACTTCTGATGTAATTGACTTTATGTGCACGGCTCCAAGTTGCGCCGAATATCAGCTTTACTCAACGAATGATGACGATGGCAGGTTTGTAATTCGTGTCGAAGGACAACATAACCAAATTGGGCATCGGTCTATTGCAACTCCTGGTGCACTTCGAGGTTTCGAAATGGCACACAACCGTTACGGCAAACTGCCCATGCAACTCTTACTAGAACCCGCGATTGATAAAGCTAAACGTGGTTTCCCTGTCTCATATAAAGGCGCGCTTAGAATGAAGCGAACCGCTAAAACTCTCTCTATGACGGATGCTTGCAAAGCTCAATATCTCAAACCCGATGGTAATCCTTATAAAGAAGGGGAAATTATAAAGAATGATGATTATGCTGCAGTGTTAGAAGAGATCGGACGATCTGGAGATGCCTCTTTCTACAACGGGAGCATATCTGAGTTAATAGAGAAAGAAATGAAAGATAATGATGGTTTTCTCAAATCCGCAGATTTAAAAACCTACTCGGCCATCCAGAAAAAACCCGCCAAATTCGAATTTCTGGGAAATAAAGTAATAACAGCGCCGCCGCCATCGACAGGTTCTCTAGTTTTTTCAGGTCTCCGCGCACTTATGAATTTAACCGAACAAACAGACCATCAGGAATTACTCGCACGCGCCATGCTTAAAATGTTTTCAGATAGGAGGCGGGGTTTTGGGAACCTGCAAGGCAAAGGAACCGCACACACAGCTGAGTCTACTGAAACAACAAGCCTCTGCACATTAGACAATGAGGGGAATGCAGTCTGTTTAACTTACTCTAATAATAATCACTCGGGCGTTGTTATACCAGGAACCGGGATTCTTATGAATAACCAAATGGCACTTTTTAGCCCCTGGCCCAATAACCCAAATGAGGTTTCAAGAGGTAAACGTCCTGTTAGTAGTATGATGCCATCTATAATACTTAAAAATAATTCGGTAAAATTAGTTTTAGGAGCTTCGGGATCTACACGTATACCCACGTCACTAATGCAAGTGCTTTACCGCTTTTTCCTGCAAAATAAGAGCTTGATAGATGCTATAACAGAGCCAAAACTACACGCAGAGTCCGAGACCTTACTAGCTGATGAAGACTTACATGAAAAAGCTATGCCACTTGCCAAAAAATTAGGGTTACGTTATCAGAACTCGCCTGGGCGAGATACATCTATGGGCGTGGTGCAGGCAATCCAACTCGACACTGGTAATTTGGCAACAGCCGTTGGCGACCCTAGGGCCAGAGGAAAAGGCCTCGTAATTTGATCCTCCAAAATTTTTATAGGTTGGTTATATGCGGAAAATTACTTTGATACTCGGTGGTGCAAGATCAGGTAAAAGCGTTTTTGGCGAAAAACTTGCACTTAATAAGGATTCAAAACCTATTTATATTTTTACTGCGCAATCTTTTGATAAAGAGATGGATGAACGGATCCGTATACATAAAGACCGTCGAAAAAAACAATCTTGGCAAGACGTCGAAGCAACGATCAACTTACCTGCAGCAATCTCAGAGTTAAGTAAAAAAGAAAAAGTCATTTTGGTTGACTGCCTGTCGTTATGGCTTACAAATTTAATTTTAAACGAAAGAAATATAGACAGAGATATTACGGAATTCTTAAATGCTTTAGAAAAGTCGCCTGGCGACGTTATTCTTGTATCAAGTGAAGTTGGGCTTGGTATCGTTCCGGACAATGAAATGTCAAGAGTATTCCGAGATTACCTTGGCTCACTTCACCAAAAAGTGGCAGCAATTTCAGAGACTGTCATAATGATGGTCGCAGGCATTCCAATGATCGTTAAAGGACAAAACGAATTATCTTGAAAAGTTAGGATGATAATAATTATGAGCTACAGCGAGACTAGAACTTTATTTGAAAAAATATGGTCCCGACATGAAATATTGACTCGCGACGATGGCGTTTCATTGCTGTCTATCGACAGACACTTATGCCATGAAGGTTCTTTTCATGCATTTGATAAACTTAAAATGCAAAATAAAACTGTTCGGTGTCCGGAACTTACCGTCGCTATCGCTGATCATTACGTATCAACTAGCTTCCCAGAAAAAGGAAATGAGGTGGAAGCGCTCAAAGTACCAATCAAGAAACTCGAAATTAATTCAAAAGATGCTGGTATAAGACTTTACGGTGTTGGATCTAAAGAACAGGGGATTGTTCATGTTGTTGGACCGGAACAAGGCCTAACCATTCCAGGGATCACCCTGGTATGCGGCGATAGTCACACGGCAACGCATGGTGCATTCGGCTGCCTAGCATTTGGAATAGGCGCTTCTGAAGTTGCCCACGTACTGGCCACCCAAACTCTCTGGCAAACAAAACCTAAAACAATGCGTATCAATATAAACGGGTCATTATCGGATGGCGTAGTAGCAAAGGACATCATTCTGCATTTGATTTCAGTCATAGGCGCAAATGGTGCAAGCGGACATATGATTGAATATGCCGGCTCGACAATAAGAAATCTCTCAATGGAAGGGCGAATGACTATCTGTAACATGTCTATTGAAGCTGGGGGTCGCGCCGGAATGGTTGAACCCGATCAAAAAACTTTCGAATACTTAAAAGGAAGAAAGCATTCTCCAAAACTAAAAGATTGGGATCTAGCAATAAAGGACTGGAAAACACTTGCGACAGAGCCTGGGGCGATATTTGATAAAGAAGTTACAGTGGATGCAGGAGAAATAGCACCGTCATTGACGTGGGGGAATAGCCCGGAAGAAACGCTGCCTGTAACTGGATATATCCCGAGTCCAGAAGACGAAGCGGACATTAGCAAACGAGAAACTCTAGAAGGCACCCTGGAATATATGGGGTTAACACCCGGGCAAAAACTCACTGATATTGCTATTGATCGTGTGTTTATAGGTTCATGCACTAACTCGCGAATAGAAGATCTTCGGTCAGCAGCGCGTATTGCTCAGGGTAAAAAGGCACTAGTCCCAGCAATTATAGTACCCGGTTCCACTCTAATAAAAAAGCAAGCAGAGGCTGAGGGATTAGATAAACTTTTTATGGACGCCGGTTTTGAATGGCGGTCCACAGGTTGTTCTATGTGTGTTGGTATGAATGGTGATATCACGCCACCTGGAGAGAGGTGTGCTTCAACCAGTAATAGAAACTTTAAGGGGCGGCAAGGACCAGGCAGCAGAACGCATTTGATGAGCCCGGCAATGGCGGCAGCGGCAGCAATAACCGGGCGCGTCACCGACGCCAGAGATTTCAGCTAGGAGGGAATAAATGGAAGCATTTCGAAAACTGACTGCAACCGCTGCACCAATCCAAATAGCCAATATAGATACAGATCAAATAATTCCGGCTCGATTTTTAAAAACTCCGCGAAGCACCAACCATGGTCAATTTTTGTTTCATGATATGCGTCGCGGCAGAGACGGAAACTTGAGCGAAGACTTCATACTGAATCAAAAAGAATTCAAAGCGTCTGGCATTCTGGTCGCAGACAATAATTTTGGCTGTGGCTCCTCAAGAGAGTCCGCTGTGTATGCACTTCATGATGCAGGTATAAAGTGCGTAATTGCCCCCAGTTTCGGTGATATTTTTTATACTAACTCACTAAAAAATGGGTTGTTGCCTATCAAACTTGATCGATCGATTGTGCAAGCCATTTGGAAGGCGCTGGCATCAGCAAATAGTTCGGAGGTCGAGGTTGACCTTGAAAGCCAAACAATTCATTTGCCTGATGGTAGTACATATGGTTTCGAAATTGACCCCTTTCGAAAACAATGTCTTCTAGAGGGTTTAGATGATATTGATCTCACGTTAAAACACCAAGAAAGTATAGAACAACATGAGTTGATTGAAGAAACGAATTATCCCTGGACGCGCTCTATTAATTAATATTATTAGGCCTTATAGGCATGGAGCTCGATGGAATTTTCAAATAATCTATTAGTGCTTATACTTGCAATTATAGCTGACGCTGTTGCGGGAGATCCGGGTTGGCTCTATTCCAGAATACCCCACCCGATCGTTGTTATCGGTCATCAAATAGAACTCCTCGATAGATTTTTTAACCGAACCCACTACTCACCAGTTACTCGCAAATTATTAGGTGTTATTTCGATATTAATTATCGTTAGCTCAGCTTGGTTGATAGGCTGGTTGATTGCTTGGTCCTGCAATCAAGTGAGCTTTGGAGTTGTTCTCCAAGCGTTAATTGTTTCAATATTTTTAGCGCAAAATAGCCTCTACCAACACGTCGCATCCGTAGCAAAAGCATGCAAAGCTGACGACCTAATTGATGCAAGGTCTCAAATCAGTCATATAGTTGGAAGAGATCCCAATTCCTTAGATCAAAGAGCTATTGGCCGGGCTGCAATTGAGTCCCTCAGCGAGAATTTTTCAGACGGCGTCGTAGCACCGATTTTTTGGTATGTCGTGGGGGGCTTACCCGCTTTAATTGCATATAAGGCACTAAACACTTCCGATAGTATGATTGGTTACCTAACTGACAAGTATGCCGACTTTGGATGGTGTGCCGCTCGCTTTGACGACGCGGCCAACTTTATTCCCGCGAGATTAAGTGCCTTTATCATAACCATTGCGGCCTTTATCATACCGTCGGCGACAGGGAACCGTGCTTTTACGACCGCTATAAGAGACGCTAAAAAGCATAGATCCAAGAATGCCGGATGGCCAGAAGCAGCAATGGCAGGAGCTCTCGGCATCAAAATAGCAGGGCCAAGAAACTACGATGGCATTCTTGTTGAAGACGCGTGGATGGGCGATGGGATTGCGAATGTTGATGCTTCACACATTTTTATGGCACTACGAATTTATTGTGTAGCTTGCATCCTCAATGTTTTTTGGCTAATCCTCTTTTATAGCCATAATTTCTAAACAGCATGTTTAATTTAACAAAAGAGAAGCATGATGTTTTAAAATAATTAACGTCGTTCGGATATCAAAATGCCATTTGTCTCAAGAAAAAATTCTCAAAGTATAGCCCTTAAGCTCGTGACGAGAGAGGCGCTACAGAACCAAAAGAAACGCAGTTCAGAACACGATTGGCTAAAAACAAATGGGTTTGAGGGCAAACCCGGCACAACCTGCTTTGTCCCTAAGCAGGCGCAAGGTCAAGTTAGACTTTTCGTTGGCGTGAAGGAGAGCAAAAAGTTAGGCGATGAAATCTGGGACCTTGCTGGTCTCCCGAAGCAACTGCCAAAAGGGCGCTATCATATCGAGAACCACTTCTCTCCAGAGAAGGCTACCAAAATAGCTACCGGCTGGGCTCTTGGAGAATATCAGTTTTCAAAACACAAAAAATATGCCAAGTGCGAGGCTGAGTTAGTTTGGCCAGCTAATGCAGATCGGGCTGAAGTAAATCGGTTAGCCGGCGGCATTACGATTACCAGGGACCTGATTAACCTTCCAGCAAACGACCTTGGTCCATTGGAACTAGCAGACGCCGCAAAAAAAATGGCGAAAGCTTACAGAGCTAGCGTTACAGTTATAAAAGGAAAAGAACTTCTAAATAAAAATTATCCCTCTGTTCATGCTGTCGGCCGTGCTTCTTCCAGGGCCCCCTGCTTAATCGACTTACAATGGGGGAAAAGGTCTTCACCAAAAATTACCCTAGTTGGCAAAGGCGTTTGTTTCGATAGTGGCGGGCTAGATATTAAACCTGCATCCGGAATGCTGAATATGAAAAAGGATATGGGTGGGGCAGCCCAAGTTCTTGGGTTGGCCCATATGATTATGGATGCCGGGCTTTCCATAAGGCTAAGAGTTCTGATTCCTGCTGTTGAAAATGCAATCTCAGGCGATGCCTTCCGACCTCGAGACGTTCTCCAAACGAGAAAGGGGATAACCGTAGAGGTGGGTAATACCGATGCCGAGGGTCGCCTTATACTCTCCGATGCCCTGACAGAAGCGTCAAAGGACAAACCCGAAATGATAATTGATTTTGCAACATTGACAGGTGCAGCGCGCGTTGCGGTTGGCACAGATTTACCTGCTCTGTTTTGCAATAATGATAAATTAGCTCAAACGATTATTGAGTTCGGCTTAAAGAATAATGATCCGGTTTGGCGTCTACCGCTCTGGGAAGGCTATAAACATTTGATCGAGTCAAATGTTGCTGACTTATCAAGTACTGGCTCAACACCTTTTGGTGGTGCCATAACAGCGGCACTATTCCTCGAAAATTTCATTGAAGGGGATATTCCTTGGGCCCATATCGACTTAATGGCTTACAATACTAGAGCAAGACCAGGAAGACCCGAAGGCGGGGAAGCGCAGGCTATTAGAGGGCTATATGCCATGCTGAAAGCCAAGTTTGGATAGCTATAGGGTTTCCTAGTAACCCACCTTTTGATTAACCAACCCCTTGAGAGGCTGCCCTGACCTGACGCGCTCAATATTCTCTACAAACGCCTTTGCTGCAGAAGGCATGAAAACCTCGGCAGCGTGATGAGGCGTTATGATAATTCTGTGGTCATTCCAAAAAGGATGGTTCTGGGGCAAGGGCTCTTCAATAAAAACATCCAAAGCGGCACCCTTTATTTGACCATTATCAAGCGCCATAGTGAGGTCTTTTTCTACTAATTGATTTCCACGTCCCGCATTAAGTAAAAAGGAACCCTTTGGCATCTTCTCAAATAAACTTCTATCCAATATGCCCTTCGTAGCTGGAGTGTCTGGTAGGAGACATGCCAAATAATTCGTCGCTTTCAGCATCTCGGCCAAACCATCGTCTCCTGTAAACGATCGTATTCCTTCTAATTTTTTAGACGTTCTACTCCAACCTTGAACCCTCAATCCAATGTTCGAGAGCATCGTCGCTAGGTGAACACCAAGATAACCAAGTCCCATTATCCCTACACAAATAGAGTCAGTATCAAAGGCTTTATCTGATGCCCAAATCTTTTTTAGTCGAAGAGAGTTATAATAAGCTGTTTCCCTGTGGAGTTGGAGGATGTTCATGATGAACCAGTGGGCCATTGATCTTGCCATATGCGGGTCAGTCACTCGTACCAATGGAATATCCTTTGGATAGTGCGGATCGGACAGCACATGATCTACGCCTGCAGCCATTGAAATAACAAGCTTCAAGTTAGGAAATTTTCTCAGTTCCCCGTGAGGCAGTTTCCATACCATGGCTACATCAATTTCATCTGGATTACCATAATTCGGCCATTCCAGTATGTTTAAACTAGGATCGACATGCTTTAACGCGCCTATATAACTTTCTGCAGACTCGTCTCCAACTTTTATCATTACATTGGTCACGAAACAGTTCTCCTACTATTTTAATATTGTCGTTCTCTGCTAACGAGGTTATTTGGCACTGTGCCAGAAAATACTTTACCAATCGCATCAGCAACTTGCTCTGCCGCGCTATCCGCATTTGATTGTGCAGAGACATGCGGCCAGACACTTACTTTTGGATGAGCCCAATATGGGTGCCGTGAAGGAAGCGGTTCTTCATTAAATACATCTAATGCAGCACCGGCTAAATGACCTGTATCAAGAGCACGTAGAAGACAAGTATCGACAACATGCTGCCCACGTCCAGCATTCACAATATACGAGCCTCGTGGAAGTTGCGAGATCGTCTTCGAATTGATTATTCCCGTCGTTTTTGGCGTGAGGGGCAAAAGACAACACAATATTTTAGTTCTATTTAAAAAAGCTTCTAGTTGTTTTTCACCATAAAAGCACTCCACGCCCTCAACTTCTTTTTCAGTTCGGCTCCACCCCGCAACTTTGAAACCGAGCGCCGAAATCTTTCTAGCGGCATCGCGGCCAAGCTCTCCTAAACCAAGTATGCCAACTGCGCATTCCGAAGTTTCAGGCGGCGGCAGTACTTTCCATTTAAACTGTCTCTCTAGGTCTTCATATTCTGGCACTTGTCTATGAAATCTTAAAACCTGCAGGAGTATCCATTCGCTCATGGCTTGTGCCATCCATGGATCCACCAATCTCATTATATGAACTTGCGATGGGAGATCTGCCTCTGTGAATATATGATCTACGCCTTGCCCCAACGAGCAAATACAACGCAAATTAGCTAATTTTTGATAGTTTCCAGGAGGTAGCTTCCACACCAAGGCGAACTCTATATCGTTCGGATCCCCTATATCCGGCCAGACCCTNATATCCAAGTTTGGTATGAAGTCGCGCAGTTGTCTTTCCCATTCAGTCGGAGAGTCATTAGGAGAATAAAAAAGCACCGCCGGCATGATTAACTACCATAAAAAAAGTTTCAATACGCAAAGCTCCTTTCATGTATCTTTGCAAATTTTCGTCGATAGGTAAATTTAATACGATAGCTATTTTCTATCCTATTATATTCAATTGAAGGCTGCTGCCATTAGCGTTTTTGTGTAGGGGGCTTGCGGATTAGTTATTATCTGTTCAGCCTCTCCCTCTTCTATTACTAATCCATCTTTCATTACAATAATTCTATGGGACATTGCCCTGACTACCTTGAGATCGTGGCTAACAAAAAGAAATGCTAGTTGATATTTTTCCTGCAAGGTTCTCAAAAGCTCAACAATTTGTCCTTGAACGCTCAAATCTAAAGCGGAAGTCGGTTCGTCTAGTACAATAAGTTTTGGCCTTAGTACCATGGCCCTTGCGATTGAAATTCGTTGTCTTTGTCCCCCTGAGAATTCATGAGGATATCTATTTCGCATTGACAAATCCAAGCCAACTTCCTTTATACATTCATCTATTCTTTCGTTTATCTCAACCTCTTGCCTAGGACCCGTTTGTTTAAAACTATGAACGCGTAATCCCTCACCAATAATTTCGGCCATGGACATTCTTGGAGATAGGCTTCCAAATGGATCCTGAAAAACAATTTGCATTTTCGAGCGAAACGGCCTGAGATTTTTATTTTTCAAGCCGTTTATTGGATTCCCAATAAAAACGATTTTTCCTCTACTCGCTTGTAATCTAAGAGCAGCCAACCCTAATGTCGTCTTTCCAGATCCGCTCTCACCCACCACGCCCAAGGTTTCGCCAGATCTGATGGAAAAGCTTATTCCATCAACAGCCTTTATATAGCCAATCGTTCTTTTAAGAATACCTTTTTGAATTGGAAACCAAACTTTTAAGTCATCAACTTCTAAAATTTTTTCAGCACTGTCAGAAATCGGGGTTGGCGCGCCACTAGGCTCTGATCCTATGAGTTTTCGTGTGTAGGGATGTTCTGGATTGGCGAAAAGTTTATCTGTTGATTTAGATTCAACAATTTGGCCTTCACTCATAACGCAAACTTCATCAGCAATCTTTTTTACAACACCCAAATCATGAGTAATAAGCAATAAGGCCATTCCAAGTTCTTTTTTTAGGTCTTTTAACAAATCAAGGATTTGTGCTTGAACCGTTACATCCAAAGCAGTAGTAGGTTCGTCAGCTATTAGAAGATCCGGCTTATTTGCAAGAGCTGCCGCTATCATTACCCGCTGCCGCTGTCCACCAGACAATTGGTGAGGATAGGATTGCAGTCTAGTCTCTGGCTTTTGAAGGCCAACCAATTCCAAAAGCTCTATACACTTCCTTCTTGCTTCTGGCCCAGTTAAACCGCTGTGTAGAGCTAGGGTTTCCGAAATTTGTTTTTCTATGACCTGTAATGGATTTAGAGAAGTCATAGGTTCCTGAAAAATCATCGAAATTTTATTACCTCTTATCCCCATTAACGTCTTCGTATCACTTGAAACTAACTGCTGGTTTTTAAAAATTATGCTACTTCGAGTAGAATGTGACGCACTAGGGTACGGAAGCAGCTGTAAGATTGACAAAGCTGATACAGACTTCCCCGAACCGCTTTCACCAACTAAGGCTACCGTTTCCCCAAGATTAATTGAGAAACTAGCTCCCCTGACAGCTGCGACCTGGGCATCGCCTGTTCCAAAAAAAACATCTAAATCTTTTACTTCCAAAATCGGCTTAGTCATTCGAAAGTCTTTCTTGGATCAAAAGCATCTCTGACGCCTTCACCAATAAATATTAAAAGACTCAACATTAGCGCTAAGACGAAAAACCCCGATAAGCCGAGCCATGGGGCCTGCAGGTTATTTTTTCCTTGGTTTAGTAACTCCCCTAGGGAGGGAGATCCGGGCGGTAGTCCAAGGCCAAGAAAGTCGAGCGACGTTAATGCCGTCACTCCACCAGTTAGAATAAAAGGCAACATCGTTATTGTCGCTACCATCGCGTTTGGCAGAACATGTCTGAAAATTATGGTACTGTCGGAAACACCTAGAGCTCTAGCTGCTCTTACAAAATCAAGATTTCGCGCCCGCAAAAACTCTGCGCGCACAACGCCAACAAGCGCCAACCAGCTAAAAAGCAGAAGTATAACTAGCAGCACCCAAAATCCAGGCACCAAAATGCTTGACATGATGATCAGGATATATAATTGAGGCATTCCGGCCCAAATTTCTATGAAACGTTGAAAGAAAAGGTCCCTTAAGCCGCCATAATAACCCTGGATCGCCCCAGCAATAATCCCAATAATGCTGCTTAGTGTTGTGAGGATAAGGCCGAATAATACTGAAAGCCGGAAGCCATAAATTAGTCTTGCTAATACGTCTCGTGCCTGGTCATCTGTTCCTAACCAATGTCTGGTATCAGGCGGAGAGGGTGCCGGCTTAGTTAACTCCTTGTCTATTGTATCGTAACTGAAACGCACAATAGGCCAAGCCAACCAACCATCTTTTTCAATTAACTCCTGAACAAACACATCTGTGTAGTCCGCCTCTGTTGGGAAATCACCTCCAAAAACTGTTTCAGGATATTCAAATATTGCGGGGAAAAAAAACTCTCCTTTGTGCCAAACAAGATAGGGTTTATCGTTAGCTATCAACTCTGCGAATAAGCTCAATGCAAAAAGCAGTAGAAATATCCATAAAGACCAAAACCCTCGTCGATTTTTCTTAAAATTATCAAGTCGTCGCCGGTTGAGTGGTGTTACCTTTAACTTCCAGATACTTTGGCATCTCAAATAATCCTCGCTCATTGTCTAGGTCTCGCGACTTTCGAAATCAATCCTACGATCTATAACGACGTACATCATATCGCCAATTATGCTCATAAGTAGACCCAACAGCGTAAAAAAGTAGAGTGTCGCGAACATCACGGGATAATCTCTACTTATAGCTGCCTTGAAGCCGAGTAAGCCCAGGCCATCTAGTGAAAAGATAATCTCAGTTATTAGTGATCCCGTGAAAAGAATTCCTATAAATGCACTCGGAAAGCCCGCTATTACGATAAGCATTGCATTCCTAAATACATGCCCGTAAAGGACACGTGCTTCGCTTAAACCCTTAGCCTTCGCCGTCAAAACATATTGTTTATTAATTTCCTCCATAAAAGAATTCTTGGTAAGCATTGTCAAACCGGCAAAACCACCAATCACCATTGATCCAATCGGCAAGACCATGTGCCAAAGATAGTCTAACACAAGCTCTAGTGTGGACATTTGTTCCCAGCCCTGAGATACCAAACCTCTAATAGGGAATACTGTCCAAAAACTTCCGCCAGCAAATAGCACCACCAGAAGTATTGCGAATAAAAACCCCGGTATAGCATTGCCTATAATCACAAAACCCGACGACCAAATATCAAATCGACTGCCGTCCTTTATAGCTTTTCTAATACCTAGGGGGACGGATATAAGATAAACAATTAACGTGGTCCATAGACCCAACGAAATGGAAACTGGCATTTTTTCCACAACTAAGTCTACCACACGTTGGTCTTTAAAATAGCTCTCCCCAAAGTCAAAGAAAATATAGTTCTTAATCATATCAAAAAATCGGACATGCACAGGTTTATCGAAACCGAAATCTTTTTCGATTTCTTTTATTATCTCCGGGTCAAGTCCCCTCGCACCTCGATAGACCGAGTCCATATTTCCCTTCGATAATGAAGCTTTTGGGTCTGGGCTTGACGCCAGCGAGTCCGAACTTCCGCCGCCCGTTATGCGTGCTGTAGCATCAACACCAATACCCTGTATTTGTGCGATCGTCTGCTCTACTGGACCCCCGGGGGCGAATTGAATCACAATAAAGTTTACCAGTATTATGGCAAAAAGCGTCACTGGAACTAAAAGCAGCCTCTTTATTATATATGCGAGCATACCAGTATCTCTTATTACTTAGTGCGCTGATCCTTCCAGGCACGTACTTCTTTTTCTCTCGCGGTGTCCAACCACCAGGTATTAGGGAAACCACTCGAGTATTTTGCTACATTCTTCGGCCGTCCAAATATATTCCAAAAAACGAGACGCGACGCTTGAAGATGAAAATGCGGTATAACATAGTGTTGCCATAAGAGCACACGGTCTAAAGCCCGAGTCCGAGAAATGAGACTTTCCCTATCAGGCGATTCTATCACCAATTCAACGAGTTTATCGATCACAGGCTCTTGGATACCTATTAAATTTCTACTCCCTGGTCTGTTCGCATTTGTTGAGTGCCAAAAATCCCGCTGCTCGTTGCCAGGTGAAAGTGATTGCCCAAAACTTGAGACAATCATATCAAAATCAAAAGTGTCCACTCTCTGCTGATATTGAGCAACATCGACAGTTCTTATCGACATTTCAATGCCGAGTCGTTTCAAACTTTGTTTTAAAGGTAATGCTAGACGCTCAATAGAGGGGTAGGCAATAAGGAGCTCAAACTTCAATGGAATGCCATTACGATTGATTAGCTTTCCATCCTTTACCGTCCAACCTGCTTCTCGCAAAAGTTTTAAAGCTAGTCTAAGATTTTTCCGATTATTTCCTGAACCATCCGTTTGGGGTGCTGTATAAACCTCATCAAAAACTTGTTTAGGCACTTGCCCCTTGAACTTTTGTAGGATTTTTAACTCCTCACCATCAGGTACTCTTCCCGAGGAGGATAACTCAGAGTTCGAAAAATAGCTGTTTGTTCGCTTGTAGGCGTTATACATCAGCGTTTTATTTGTCCACTCAAAGTCCCACGCATAATTTATTGCCAACCTCACTTTTGGGTCACTGAAAAAATTCTTCCTAGTATTGAATACAAAACCTTGCATGCCTGTCGGACGCTCATGCGGTATAAGTATTTTTTTTACCTTACCTTCTTTCAATGCTGGAAAATCGTAGGCGGTTGCCCACCTTTTTGATTGGTTCTCAGCCCTGAGGTCAAATGCCCCACTTTTAAACGCCTCGGTGGCGACGTCCCTGTCTCTATAATATTCGTAGCTTATTTCGTCAAAATTGGATTGACCCTTATTTACCGGAAGATCTGCCGCCCAGTAATTTTTCACACGTTCATAGCTAACGGACCTCCCCGCTTCAAAGTTTTTAATGCGGTAGGCCCCACTGCCCAGAGGCGGTTTGAGTGTTGTTTTTTTAAAATTCTGCCCCTCCCAGTAATGCTTTGGAAGTATTGTCATCTGACCAAGAATCAGGGGTAGCTCCCGGTTTGTAGATTTGGGAAAACGAAAAGTTACCTGTCGTTTGCCAGTCTCTTCCACTAATTCCACATCACGATAATAAATTTTAAAGGATGGGTGGCCTTCAGATATGAGGGTATTAAAAGTCCATATAACATCATCTACAGATATTGGTTTGCCATCGTGCCACTTTGCATCTGGATTGAGATTAAAGGAAACCCAGGATCTATCTTCTGGGACAATTATGCTCTCGGCTATGAGACCGTAATTTGTGAAAGCTTCATCTGAAGAACCAACCATAAGACTATCATAAATTAATCCTAACCCTGCTGCTTTAACTCCTTTCAGAATAAATGGGTTAAAGCTATCGAAGGTGCCCATAGCTTCATTAATAAGCTTCCCACCTTTAGGTGCGAACGGGTTTACATACTCAAAGTGTTTAAAATTTTCTCCGTATTTCGGTTTACCGTGCATAGCAAAAGCATGTGCAGCCTCTTTTCGATTGGCATATGCTTCGTTAGCTAGGATAGTAAAAACAAAAACTAGAATATATAAGAAAGAGAGCCTCATCTGGAAATCCGTATCACGCCCACAAATGTAATTAGCATCCTACTGTGAAGAAAATAGCGTTTCTTCTAACAAAGTCTATGGCTTTTTAATTGGCGCTAATTTCAATCGTCATTTAATAGTTTTATTACTTCAGCATGGAGTTTTGGGTCCCCGGCCGCAACAATTTTATCAGTGGTTCCTAGTCCCAATTGCTCGCCAGCCCATCCTGTCACAACTCCTCCAGCGGCGTGAACCATCGCCGTTGGCGCCAAATAATCATAGTCCGACATGCTCGCCTCGATTACCAGATCTATAGTCCCCAAGGTCAACATCCCGTAGAGGTAGCAATCTCCGCCAAAAATTGGAAGTTTTACCTTGTCTTGGACCCTCTGGATCCGCTCTGCGTCCTTTCCTACGAACATCTTCGGGCTTGTCGATGCTAAGGTTGCTTCAGAGAGGGCTAAGCCTCTCCTTACCCTAACTTCAACACCATTGAGATTAGCCGGTAAATCTTTTCCGCCTATCCATCTCTCACCCGTAGCAGGTATATTAATTATTCCCATAATTGGGGCGCCGTTTTTTAAAAGCGCTATCAGAGTACCAAACAAGGGAGAGCCGCTTATAAAAGCTTTTGTTCCATCAATTGGATCAAGTGACCATATATATTCTGCATCAAGACGGACGTTGCCGAACTCTTCACCAGATATTCCATGATGGGGATATTCTGCTTCAATTAATTCACGGATTTTTTTTTCAGCTTCCCTGTCCGCTCTAGTCACAGGGCTCTCGTCCGATTTGCGAATAACTTCTAGTTGGCTCCGCCAATAGCTTAAAATAATTTCACCGCTAGAATCAGCTAAATTTTCACCGAAAGCCGCAAAATCATTTATGTCATCCATGGGCTTATGAATATCTTCTGTTGTGCCTTAGCTTCCTGAAGCTTCTTTTACAATCTGGTCTTCAGTAGGTAGTGCGGCGGGCGTATCCGCTAGTGTGCGCAGGTAAGCGATCACAGAGGCGCGGTCTTTAACCTTTTTTAAACCCGCAAAACCCATTTTTGTTCCAGGCATGTATTCCTTCGGCTTTTTTAAGAATCCGTTCAGAGCAGCATAATCCCAGTTCGGAGCAGCTTCGAAGCCTTTCATCGCACTCGAATACCCAAAGCCATCTTTCGCACCGATCTTTGCATTCACGATATCATATAGGTTTGGGCCAACCTTATGCTTTCCACCGCTTGTGACGGAGTGACATGCTGAACATTTTTTAAATACTTTTTGCCCTGCTATTGGATCAGCCGATGCTAATAAAGCCATCACTGGTTCTAGAGACGGACCAGCTGGTGCCGATGACGCGGCTGGGCCGGCAATTTGCGTGGTGTCAACTGCATACGCGTTCTTTTCAAGATCATCCGGGTTCACAAGAACGTCCGCAATCTTACCTGCTGCCATAGCAAGTAAGCCGGCGCACAGAACTCCCGCAGCAATTTTATTCATTTCCAAAGACGCCATTACAAAGTTCCCAACCTTTTTTAAAAACAACCAGCGTATAAAAATCGTCTAACTTAACGTTTTCGTTAGGATCTGTCCAACATACAACTGTATACTCTATTTTGGTCGTGGTTTTCTATAGAATATTGAACAAAATGACAATTTATTGGGCGGAATATGTGCTTTCGAGCGGCATTTAGCCGCACACTCTTAATCAAGGTTTACTGATGCTTTCTGATAGTAATCCAATCATCTTAATCCCTGCTCGTATGAACTCCACAAGGCTACCAAATAAACCTCTTGCAGATATAAACGGTGTGCCCATGATAGTTCGAGTTTGGCAAATTGCTGTAGATGCGAATATCGGAAGAGTTATAGTTGCGAGCGGCGATACCGAAATTTCAAAAGCAATTCAAAATGAAGGTGGAGAGGCAATCTTAACAGATCCAGCTTTGCCGTCCGGATCTGATAGAATCTTTGCTGCACTTGAGAAGGCAGACCCGTCTAAAAAGCATGACATTATCATCAACTTGCAAGGCGACCTGCCTTTGCTTGAACGATCGACAATTACGGCTGCTTATAATTTGATGGATAATGACCAAGTAGATATTGGAACAGTGGCTGCTAAAATAATAATTCCAGAAGAGAAGTTATCTCCCTCGATTGTGAAAGCTATAGTAGCCTGGAATAATGACGGGATCACAGGCAAGGCCCTATATTTTACTAGAGCCCCTGCACCGACTGGCAATGGTCCAATGTACCACCATATCGGTCTCTATACCTATAAAAGACACGCTCTTGAACGTTTTGTAAAACTTCCCATATCTCCGTTGGAGCAGCAGGAAAAATTAGAGCAGTTGCGAGCATTAGAGAATGGGATGAGAATTGATGTTGCCCTCGTTGACACCGTACCCTTTGGTGTCGATACTCCAGAAGATTTAGAAAAAGCTAAATTGCTAATAAAATAACAAGTGGTAAATTTTGTGACAGACGCAAAAGACATAATTGCATTTCAAGGTGAGCTAGGTGCCAATTCTCATATGGCTTGTATAGAGGCAAGGCCCGAACTCTCTGTACTACCATGTCATAGTTTTGAAGAGATGCTAGCTGCAGTTCAGGAAAAACGTGCAGGGTTCGCAATGGTACCAGTAGAAAACTCTGTCGCCGGTAGAGTTGCCGACATTCACCATCTGTTACCAGGATCCGGACTTTATATTGTCGACGAGCATTTCCAAAGAATTAATGCCATGCTGCTAGGATTAAAGGGCGCAAAACCGGAAGAATTAGAAGAAATACATAGCCATGTGCATGCACTAGGTCAGTCTAGGAAATTACTACATGAGTTGTCTGCTCAACCAGTTCAACACCCAGACACAGCCGGCGCAGCAAGAGATGTTTCCGAGAGAAAAAACCCCAAGATAGCGGCCATCGGGCCAAGGCTTGCCGCCGAGATTTATGGGTTGGAAATACTGAGAGAAAGCGTTGAAGACGCTGATCATAATACGACAAGGATGTTAATCATGGGGAGGGAGCCAATTATACCCGAGGTCAACAGCGTTAAATGCATAACTACGATTATCTTCAAAGTAAGGAGCGTACCAGCGGCACTCTACAAAGCGCTTGGTGGATTTGCCACAAATGGCATCAACCTAACTAAACTTGAATCCTACATGATAGATGGGTCATTCGCCGCCGCACAGTTTTACGTTGACGCTGACGGGCACCCGGACGAGCCTGCCATGAAGCTAGCCCTAGAAGAATTACAATTTTTTTGCCCGGAAGGAGCCGTTCAAGTTCTAGGAACTTATCCCTCCCACGCTTTTAGGGAAAACGATATTAGCACGGCAATCGCGAGCTCATGATAAATAGCCCTTTCAAATCAAATTTTTCAGAACTTTTTTACAACTTTTAAAATAGTAAGTTCGAGCCATGGGTAACCTCTCTAAAATAAGAAACTTTGCAATTATAGCCCACATAGATCACGGAAAGTCGACACTCGCTGATCGTCTTATCCAAGTCTGCGAAGGGCTCTCTGAACGAGAAATGAAAGAACAAGTTCTCGATTCTATGGATATCGAACGAGAGCGCGGAATTACGATTAAAGCGCAGTCAGTCCAATTAAAGTTTACCGCGAAAGATGGTGATATCTACGAGCTAAACTTAATGGACACGCCAGGCCATGTAGACTTTTCATATGAAGTAAGCCGGTCACTTTCAGCATGTGAGGGCTCTCTTCTTGTGGTAGACGCGAGCCAAGGCGTTGAAGCACAAACATTAGCAAACGTGTATCAGGCAATCGACGCGGACCACGAAATCATACCAGTCCTAAATAAGGTAGACCTTCCGGCCGCTGAGCCTGAAAGAGTGCGGAACCAGATAGAGGAGGTCATTGGTTTAGATGCTTCAGAAGCAGTTGAAATTTCTGCAAAGACTGGCCTGAATATAAAGGCTGTTCTTGAGTCATTAGTTGAAAAGTTACCTCCGCCAGCAGGAGACAAGGAAGGGCCCTTGAAGGCGCTGCTCGTTGATTCCTGGTACGACGCTTACTTGGGCGTTATCGCCCTCATAAGAGTGTACGATGGAACAATAAAAAAAGGCACGAAGATCCGTATGATGCAAACCGGTGCAACGCACTTAGTTGACAGAGTGGGCGTATTTACACCAAAACTGACAGAAGTAGAAAGTCTCGGGTCGGGTCAACTAGGTTTCTTTACAGCTGCCATTAAAACAGTTGCCGACACACAAGTGGGCGACACTATTACAGAGGATAGGAATCCAACATCTGTTCCTCTAGATGGTTTCAAACCAAGTGTACCTGTCGTGTTTTGCGGACTTTTTCCAATTGATGCAGCGGACTACGAACAATTAAGGGAAAGCTTAGAACGGCTCAGGTTAAATGATGCAAGTTTCTCTTTTGAAGCTGAGACCTCTGCGGCACTTGGGTTTGGGTTTCGCTGCGGCTTTTTAGGTCTTCTGCACCTCGAGATTATACAAGAACGCTTAGAACGAGAATTTGATTTAGATCTTATTACAACAGCACCAAGTGTTGTTTACAAAATCAACATGAATTCTGGCGAAACATTACAACTCCATAATCCCTCCGATATGCCCGATGTTGTAAAAATCAACAGTATTGAGGAACCATGGATCAAAGCGACTATATTTGTTCCAGACGAGTTTTTGGGTCCCATACTATCGTTATGCACCGAACGTCGGGGAGAGCAGGTAGAACTGACATATGTAGGTGCTCGGGCAATGGTCGTTTATAAATTGCCATTAAACGAGGTTGTCTTCGACTTTTATGATCGACTTAAATCCATTTCACGCGGATACGCTAGTTTTGATTACCAAATGGACGATTACATTACAGGCGATTTAGTTCGTATGAGCGTATTAGTAAATGCGGAGCCCGTTGATGCTCTATCCATGGTTGTTCACGCGTCGCAAGCGGAGACACGAGGACGAGAATTATGCACCCGCCTAAAGGACTTAATACCCCGGCAACTCTTCAAAATCCCAGTACAAGCAGCAATAGGGGGCAAGATTATCGCGAGAGAAACAATTAGCGCTATGCGGAAAGACGTAACAGCTAAATGCTATGGCGGCGATGTTTCCAGAAAAAGAAAACTCCTAGAAAAGCAAAAAAAGGGTAAGAAAAAAATGCGCCAGTTTGGACGGGTCGATATTCCGCAATCCGCCTTTATCGAAGCACTCAAAATGGGCGACAGCTAACTTCTGAATTAAAAGCTCAATTACGTTCCCTAGACTTCAGTGATCCCAAGACTTCAGACGTGTCCGCACCAAGCTCAGGGGTTGGACGATGTACCTTTGCGGGTGTTTCTGATAATTTAACGGGAAACCCTGTCATCTTTACAGGACCCCTACCCGGATGGTCAACCTCGAGCATCATCTCCTGTGCCAAAACTTGAGGGTCCTCGAACACTTCCTTTAAATCCATTGTCCTGCCGCACGGACACCCTGCCTCATTTATAACCTTAATCCAGTGATCCACCGATTGTTTTTCTGTCACCTTGTTTATTATTTCCAATAACTCATCACGATTTTTCATGCGCTGGTCATTCGTGCAAAACTTATCCTCATCGAGAAGATAGTCTAGATCTAATACGGTAAGAAATCGCTTCACAAATACATCATTGGAGGGTGCTACTGCGACTCTGCCATCACTCGCCCGAAACAAACCGTATGGCGATGCAATCGGATGGTTATTACCTGTCCTTGAAGGGATAATTCCAGTAGCAAAATATTCTGCAGACAAGTATGCCATCATACTTATTAGACCATTTGTTAGACTTGACTCAACGATTTGACCTTTCCCGGTGCGATGGCGGGCTTGAAGTGCGGTCACAACGCCAAACGCTGCATACAAGCCAGCTATCAAGTCGCTCATTGGGGGTGCTGCTCGCATCGGCTCACCATCTTGCGAGCCGTTAACACTCATGAACCCGCTCATGGCTTGCGCTATAAAATCAAAAGAGGGCCTGTCCACATAGGGGCCGGTCGATCCATATCCATTTACGCTCGCATGAATTAATTTCGGATTTATTTCCTCCAAACGTTCCCGTGCAAAACCCATTTTCGCTAGTACACCAGGCCTGTAATTTTCCACCAACACATCAGCCGTTTCCAATAGAAGTTCCAAATTTTTTTTTCCTTCTTCGGAGTACAGGTCCAAAACAACGGACTTCTTGTTCCTATTGAACTGGGCAAAATACCAGCTTAGTCCATTTTTGACGATACCTTGCTGTCTAACGGGATCGCCTTTCGGAGGCTCAATTTTAATAACTTCGGCTCCCATATCGGCCAACATCAAGGTGCAAAACGGGCCTGCTAATATTCTTGTTAAATCGATAACGCGTATTCCCGAAAGTGCCATCGTGACATCCTATTTGATAGAGTATTAAAATTTAAAAGTTCCAATGAAGTGGCACGACCCCGGCGACGGGGGAGCGAAAACTTGCTATTCTATCGGATGCTAAAGAGCCAATAAAACATGTCTTCAGATCGTGGCCACCAAATCCAATGCTCGCACAATTTCCGAGTATGCTTTTATCACCAGCCTTCAAGTTCTCTCTCGTATAAGTGTCATTTTGATAGGCAGCCTCCGCACTGGAAGTCGTTTCTTCATCGCCTTCATCGAATACCGTTACTTGTTCGCCGTCCTTATCAATTCTTATTATTCGATTACTAACGACACTAGTACACCAAATACCACCTTCAGCATCAAACTCAAAGCCATCTGGGAAAACTCCAGGACCATATTCTGCATACACTTCTTTGTCACCCAGTTCACCATCAACATTGATTGGGAACCTGCAAATCGACCTTCCCATTGTCTCATGGACGAAAAGCCATTGTCCTGAAGGATCCACCTTATTCTCATTTGTAAACCCTATACCCTGTGCGGCTACTCGGGCCCCTTTATTATCAACTAGTATTATTACACCGTCTGCGACATCCTTTTTGAAAGATTCATCACGATTTCTTGACCAAGTACTGACAGATATCCAAATTCGTCCTAATTCATCTCTATTAGCAAAATTACAAGCGGGAAGTTTTATTCCATCAATTTCCAGTAAAAAGGGAACCAACGTTCCGTCTCTATTTAACGTATAAACGCCACCATCATTTCCAACGTTGGCTATTAAAAAAGAACCATCTGGCATTAAAGAATAGCCATTAGGGATGAAGTCGTCCGGGATATCACCTGCTGTGGCCATAATAAAATTCGTACGCCCATTGACATCAATTTGAGCTATACCACCCCTATCTGCTGCATGGCTCGCAAAGACATCTCCTGACTTCGTTGCCAAAACACACTCGGGACGACGTAAATTACGTCCCAGAAAAACAAAGTCATCTTTTGTTAAATAGAACATCATACTACTCCCCTCAGGCAGAGAATTTCAAAACTTCGCAAAGTAATTTTGAAAGTTTAGTTATTGGAGTGGCTAATGTTCAACTTCAATTTTCTGGTTCCAATAACTATTCATTCCCCGGATAACTCATGTAACATCAAACATATACCAACTTGATAAGGAGAGGTGAATGAGGTCATTACAAGCCATCGCCGAGGATTTACAATTTCCTGAGGGGCCAATAGCCATGCCCGACGGTTCAATTATACTGGTAGAAATAGCGCGCGGTACACTCACTCGTGTCCACAAAACAGGTAAAAAAGAGGTAATAGCGGACCTTGGAGGAGGACCAAATGGAGCGGCTATCGGACCTGATGGCGCCTGCTACGTTTGTAACAATGGCGGCTTCAATTGGGAAAAAGACGCCTCTTCAGGCTATTTGCGACCTATAGGCCAGTCAGACGACTATGTCACTGGAAGAATAGAAAGAGTTGATCTTGATACGGGTAAAGTAGAGAGATTATACGATACTTGTGGAGAAAACCGATTAAATGGCCCAAACGATTTAGTTTTCGATAAATCTGGGAACATGTGGTTCACTGACCTTGGGAAAGCTCGTGAAAGAGACATGGATAGAGGGGCAGTATACTGGGCACGTGCCGATGGGAGTGAAATACGTGAAGTCATACAGCCGATTACCACACCAAATGGTATAGGTCTGTCCCCTGATGAGAAGATACTCTATGTGGCAGAAACAGAGGGAGCACGGCTGTACGGTTTTCAAATTACTGGCGAAGGGACAGTAGAAAAGCTAACTTTCCCCCATTCAGTCAACGGAGGACGTTTGGTCACATGCGATGGCGGCTTCAGACGGTTTGATTCTCTGGCGTTAGAAGCATCTGGTAATATTTGCGTTGCCACTCTTATGACGGGAGGGATTACAATTGCGAGCCCGGAAGGGGGAACATTAGACTTCCCAGAGACCGACGACCCTTACACCACAAATATTTGTTTTGGCGGATCCGATCTAGAAAGTGCTTTTCTGACTTTATCCTGGCAGGGCATTTTAGGGTCTTGCCAATGGGAGAGACCCGGCATGCCTCTTAACTTTTTAGATACGTAGGCGACTTTCATCAAAATGTTTATCATTAAACTCCCGCATTGAAGTTATTCGCTCAAATGTCCACATCTCCTCCAAAAGCAATCTTGCATTTTCTTCACCAAAGACAATTTGGACTAGATCCATATATTTTTCGGAAAGTTCAGTATCAGACATTGGATGGTCTGGGTCACCCTTTCGCGTAGGCGCAAAACTTTCCAATTCTACTCCGTTTCGCAATCTAACTTTTACCTTTGCAGAACGGGCGTTAGGGAAAGCTTTTTGACATTTTTGATCAACGTCAAGTACTACTTTGGTTAGTAAATTTTTGACTAGAGGGTCTTTTAGATTGTTCTGCAGAAAGTCCTTTGTTCTTAGTGATCGTCCCTTTACAAACGCCGACGCCGCACAAAACTGCGCACTAAACTTTGCCTCATTTGTACTAACAGGCTCCGGATTATCACAAATATCTAGTACCTTTTGATAGGAACCAATAGTGATCTGCTCGATTGTTTCGATTTCAAACTCTTCTTCCATCTTGAGCTGAATAATAGCATCGATTATTGCGTGTACATGCCCACACGCCGCGTGATTTTTTTGTGTAATTTGCTCGATGGTAAAATAGGAACCAAGACCATCCAGCGCTCTAACCCAGTCGACAGTATCACTCATCGCCCTCCCGAAACCTCTGTCAGCTTCAAAAATATCTAAAACACCAGTTATACCTTCTCTGGCCAGAGATGCAGCTAACACACCTCCTTCCGCCGCCCTACCTGCATGAATTGGTTTCGTCATCGCATCTGACTGGAAAGCTTGCTGCAAACCCGCCGCCATGCTTGCGGATGTTGCCAAAGCGTGGGCCGTTTGCTCTGCATTTGAGCCCAAAATAAAACTACTAGCCGCCGTTGCCCCAAAAAAACCAACGGTGGCTGTTGTATGCCAAAAATCATAATGAGCTGGCACCATAACTGATGCGATCCTATTTGAAACTTCATAACCAGCTATCACTGCGCGCAAAAAGTGCTCTCCAGACACGTCATTGGCATCAGCCAGGGCTAGAACTGCTGAAATAACAGGCGACCCAGGATGGTATAGTCCAGCACGAAATATATCATCAAATTCAAGCGTGTGGGATGCTGTTCCGTTAATTAAAGCCGCATTCCTCGGAGTAGTTTTCTGGCCAGCAGGTAAAATTGTTGAAGCACCATTTCCTATTTCCTCTTTTAACGCCTGAAAAGTCAGCTTAGCGGGTGTCTCAAGGCCGCCAGGTATGGTCGAAGCAAACCAATCAATGGTTGCTCGCTTGGCATGGTGAAAGATATGCTCTTCAATCTTAATCGCGCCCATTTTCTCACAAAATTCGCCGTAAGCTAATGCAACTGACATTGTTTTCTCCCGCGATTTAACAAGCTAATTGATCGGCGAGGTCATTCATATCGGTAGTAATGAAGTCGAATTCATGCTCTGCCTTAATATCTACAGACTGATCTTTACCATACTCCGTTGGACGAGCGATAAATGCTGTCTTTAATCCCTGATCTCTTGCTGCAACGAGGTCATTGTTATGGGCGGCACACATAAGCACCTCGTCGGTTTGTAACCCTAGCCAATCAACGCCAGTAAGGTATGTTTTTGGGTCAGGCTTGTAAGCTTGTGCGGGCTCTGCGCCTAAAATTACGTCCCATGGTAAGCCACTGTGCTTTGCCATATTGACCATCAGTGCCACATTCCCATTAGACATCGTTCCGATAATAAATTTCTTTTTAAGACGTTCTAACCCTGATACAGAGTCAGGCCAAGGCTTAAGCCGATGCCAAGCTCTATTCAAATAATCTAGCTCGGCTGTGCTCAATCCACTTACCTTAAACTCCTCAAGTACCTCCATTAAATTTTCCAAATGAAGAACATCCAACCTTACGTAACCACGCTTACCACTTCTCACGCCTTCCATCGAAGGTTGATACTTGCCACGCCAGGCCTCAGAAAACGCTAACCAATTTAGATCAAACCCTTTATTTTTAAGCTGATTAGAAACCTCATTGGCGATACTCGTTCTCCAGTCAACAACTGTCCCAAAAACGTCAAAAACTAGTGCCTTTAACTCAAGATCACTCATTGTTTATTCCCTTTCGCAGCGTGCGTGAAACAACATTTTCTGCTTAAATTTTAATCAATTTCAAATACTATGTTTTTTTCTGCAAAATTGGCAAAAATAGAACGATTTTTTCCTACTGTATGCTTGACCCGAAGGCTATGAAATGAAAGGGTAGCGCCTAGCGAGGCGCTTTGTCGATTGTTTGTTGTAAATCATTCGGCAATGCAACGATAGTGGCTGTTTTTGCTTAGTGAAAGAGCACTAAGTTGAAACAAAAGTTATCAAAAGGGATCCGAGGTTTGGTATCCCACTTAGTCTTAGCAAAAAAGTTAGTGGAGTTTATTAAGAACCCCACCTCACATGGGAAGGAGAAAATACATGAAAGGCCTAGCACAAAAGCTTGGTATAGCGGTATTGGGAGCTACATTTGCTTACAGTGCCTCGACCGCTAAAGCAGCTGCGCCAGAGTATGGCGGAAACCTCAACATTGTTGTTGGTTCAAAGATTCCGTCCTACGATGGTCATATAGAATCGACTTTTGGAATGATCCATCCGATCAGACCGTTTTACAGTCTTTTAATCCGCGAAAACCCGGATAATCCAGCATCACCTACAGACTTTGTTTGCGATCTATGTGTCGGCGACGTTCCAAAAGGTACTGAGGGCGGCACTAAGTACACCTTTAAAATCAGGACCGGTGTAAAGTTCCACGATGGTACCCCGCTAACCTCTGCGGACATCAAAGCAACTTTTGACAAAATTGTTAATCCACCAGAAGGTGTTGCCTCAAGTCGTAAAGCATATTTTAAAATGGTCGAATCGATCACGACACCAGATGCCGAAACACTTGTTTTTAAACTAAAACATCCTAGCGGCACCTTTATTCCGTCAGTGGCGATGCCATTCAACTTCGTCTATTCAAAAAAAGATTTAGACACGCATGGGTTTAAGTGGCACCAGAAAAATATTAACGGTTCAGGCGCTTTTAGTTTCGTTGAACACGTTCAGGGTAGCCATGTTAAAGGTAAAAAATACGCAAGCTATCACCACAAAGGGCGCCCATATCTTGATTCCTACACGGCGTTAGCTGCACCAAAAATGTCTGTGCGACTTCAAGCCATTCGTGGTGGACGTGCTGACATTGAATTCCGAGGGTTCCCTCCGAAAGCAAGAGACGATCTTGTTAAGGCTCTAGGCGATAAAATTAAGGTTCAGGAAAGTGACTGGAACTGTGTTCTACTTGCTACCCCTAACCATGAAGTTAAGCCATTTGACGACCCGAGAGTTCGAAGAGCACTAACACTCTCTATCGATCGTATGTCAGGGTCCAAGTACCTCTCAAATATCGCGATTGTTAAAACGCCAGGGGGTATTGTTTTCCCGTCGCATCCAATGGCAACGCCTATGTCTGAACTTCAAGCAAATATCGCTGGCTACGGAAAAGACATTAACGCATCTCGAGCAGAAGCTAAGAAGTTGCTGCAGGAAGCTGGACAGTCTGGCCTAAAATTCACTTTCCTCAACAGAGGTGTTGATCAGCCATATAAAATTGTTGGTACATGGCTTCTGGGACAATGGAAAAAGGCCGGCATGAAGGTGGACCAAGTAGTTAAACCTACAACACCTTTCTATGCTTCCCTTCGTAAAAAGGGAGACTTTGACGTATCCGTTGACTTCAACTGTCAGTCTATCGTTAATCCCTTAGCAGATGTTTCTAAGTTTCTTCCAAGTGCGGGAAATAACTACGCAAACTTTGAAGATGCCGAGCTCGAAAATATCTACAATGCGATGCTCAAGGCTGAAACACAAGACGAGCAAAAACCACTATTACGTAAGTATGAGAAGAGAGTTCTTAACGACCTTGCTTCTCAGGCAATCACGCTTTGGTGGTACAAAATCAATCCACACCGATCCTACGTAAAAGGGTGGAAGATTGCACCAAGCCACTATTTAAACCAGTCGCTTGACAATGTTTGGATTGACGCTGCTGAGAAGAAAAGACAAGGCGTTAATTAATTAAAACACCTTGTAGTTATGGCCGCTTTGGTTTAAGCCAAAGCGGCCATTTTCTAACTTTATAATACGGTAAGGTCTTATATGTATTCATATATCGTGAAACGGATGCTGATGGTTTTTCCAACATTGTTTGGAGCAGCGGTAGTTGTCTTTCTACTCTTGAGGCTTATCCCAGGCGACGTCTGTATGCTCAAGTTTGGTGGTGAAGGTGGCTACGCAGACCCCGAACAAATTAAACAGTGCCAGGACATGTTGAAACTTACAGATCCAAAAATCAAACAGTTCTACGACTATATGGCTGGGTTTGTTAGATTTGACCTCGGCAAGTCTATGTGGACGCAGCAAGACGTTACTCATGAAATCGCCATTCGGTTTCCTATGTCTTTACAGATCGCTATAATGGCAACCTTTGTCTCTGTTATAATAGCAGTTCCGCTCGGAATTATTTCGGCTGCAAAGCAAAATACCCTCGTTGATTATTTTGTTCGAGCGATAAGTATTGCGGGCATAGCTATGCCCTCATTCTGGCTTGGTATTGTGATTATTTTAGGTTTGTTAATTGTAACACAAGCGTGGACCGGCGTTCCTTGGATGCCGCCAATTTTTTACAAACCGATCTGGGTCGATCCTATGCACAACTTATCACAGCTAATCTGGCCGGCATTGGCCACTGGCTATCGGTATTCTTCGGTTGCAACGCGAATGACGCGATCCGCAATGTTAGATGTATTGCGCGAAGATTATGTAAGAACTGCTCGAGCAAAAGGTTTGATAGAAAAAGTTATTGTAAACAAACATGCGTTAAAGAACGCTATGCTACCCGTAGTAACCGTTATTGGAATCGAATTTGCGTTTCTAATGGGCGGGTTGGTTGTTACAGAACAGGTTTTCAATCTCAATGGTGTTGGTAAGCTATTTGTGGAGTCAGTTACGCAAGCTGATTACACACTGACCCAATCCCTAGTTATGCTCGTTGTATTTATATACGTAGTGATTAATTTTTTGGTCGACTTAATGTATGCGTGGCTTGACCCCCGCATTCGATATTCTTAACGGATAAAAGATATGGCAACTTCTGAACTTCCTACCGGTGAATTTGTTCTTCCAAAACAAAAAACCATTTGGGATAACTTACTTCGAATGCTGCGCAGACAACCGCTGGGCTCTGCTGGTGCGATAGTCATAATAGTAATGGCCTTTGCGGCTGTGTTTGCAGAGACTATTGCGCCCTTCGACCCAGAACTGGAAAATTTCGAATATATGCTTTCTCCGCCGGGAACAGTTCATGAAGATACCGGGAAAGTGTTTTATTTTGGCACAGACTCTTTTGGACGGGATCAACTATCGCGAATGATTTACGGAGCTAGAACAGCTCTTTTAGTGGGTTTTACTGCCTCCTTTTGTGGAGCTTTTCTTGGACTGATTCTAGGCGTAGCAAGTGCATATTTTGGAGGCTACATTGACCTCGTGCTTCAAAGAGTGTGTGACGTCTTCATGGCCTTCCCCTTAATTATCATGGCACTAGCTATAGTCTCTATTTTTGGAACCGGCGTCGAAATGGTTATTATCGCCATTACGATTCCATTTATCCCAAATTGTGCCCGAGTTGTCAGGTCGAGTGCGCTAGCTCTAAAGGGTCTCCCTTACATCGACGCTGCCAGGTCTGTCGGATATGGCCACGTTAGGATCATCATGCGCCACATGGTTCCCAACGTCATGGCGCCGTTCTTGATAATGCTCACGGCTTTTGTTGGCCAAGCAATATTGACTGAGGCCTCTCTTTCATACTTGGGCATGGGTGTTCAGGAACCGACGGCCGCCTGGGGATTGATGCTACAAGGAGGAGCTGAAGAATATGCTGAGAGTGCTCCTTGGGTGCCAATTTGGCCTGGTGTAGCAATCACGCTAGCGGTTTTTGGCTTCAATTTGTTTGGTGACGCTGTCAGAGATGTGCTAGACCCTAAGTTACGCTCTCAAACATAGTACTCCTGAGATGGGGTGTGATTAGTTACACCCCAGACCTGTTTAAATAGGGCAGCTCGATAATGACTAAAGACGTGCGATTGTTGTTCAAATGAAAAATATGGGACCGGGCCTGACGGCTTGGACTATGTCTACTAATCATAATCGTATGATGGAACTCCAACGTACTTCTTTCAAAGGAGGTAACGGGCCTGTAAAACTAGAATATTATGGAAGCTCTGCATTCCAGATAACCTCTCCCTCGGGTATTACGGTAATGATAGATCCCTGGAGGAACCACCCTAGCCGGAAATGGGATTGGTATTTTGGAGACTTCCCCCTAACAGCCGTGGACATAGGAGTATCAACACACGCTCATTTTGATCATGACGCACTCCATCTTCTGGATGCACACGTTTTACTTGACCGGCTTATTGGCACATACAGTTTTGGTGATGTTAAAATTACTGGCATAGCTGATAAGCACGCCACAGACTCATCATCCGCTGTATATGACTTTAAAAAAATAATCAAAGAATTCGATAATATCGATATCACACCTCCAAATAATCCTCGATCCTGGGACCACTGCCTAATAATCGTTGAGACCGGAGGTCTAAGAATTCTTGCTTGGGGCGATAATAGGCATGATCCACCAAAGGAGGTATGGAACGCTTTACAAGATATTGATATCGTTCTCGTTCCAGTCGATCAATCGCAACATGTTATGGGGTTTCATCACCTAGAAGAGGTAATAGAAAATTTAAATCCCAGTATTATCGTACCACACCATTACTATATATTCGACCTAACAGTTCGGCAGAGTACATTGCAGACAGCAGATGACTGGGTTAGCCAACAGAAAAATCCAAACGTTCTTGATAAAGCGTCTATTTTTTATAATAAAACGGAATTAAATAGCGTTGAAAGACGAGTTGATTTCTTTGGAGACCACGTCGCATTCGATAAAAAATTATGGCACGAGAGCTTGGACTAAAAGTTTTTAGACAGGACGAAGTCGTATATCCCAAGCTTTCCGCGTAAACCTGGTTTAATAACTGCGTCTTTCAGTTCGATGAGTAACTTATGTTGTCCAGGGTAGAGCATTAACGATAGCAAGCCGTCACGATTATTCTCAGGATGATCTTTAATATATAATTGCGTGGTAAGAATTTCTTTTTTCCCTCTAAATATTTTTACATGAATATGAGGCGGTCGTTTATGATCTGGCACTGGCACAAGTGTTATAAAATTGTAACGCCCATCTTTCTTGGTGATGAAAGATCCAAAACCTTGAAATCGCCGATCAAATTTTTCGCTGTTTGGAGCTTTATGGTGATTGTAGATACCATTGTTGTCGTTTTGCCATATTTCAACCCTTGCCCCCTCTATCAAGACACCCTTTTGATCAAAAACTCTTCCTTTCAATTGAAGAGGTTCTCCATCTGGCAACCCTCTACCTAGAAAATCTAAGAGATTAGAATCAACCTCTTTTGGTTTGGTTCGGGGATAGTAAGGACCCTCCACTTGAGCAGGTGTCGACCATTTTGACTGAGCCAAACCGGGCGTTAGATAGATAGAGGCCAGGAACACAACTGAAGCTAAGCAGGTGAAGGCACGTTTCGCTCTCAAAGCCATTACCTCGACAGCCCTCTAAACTGATCACAATACCGATTGGGTTATGGGCATAGCTTTCTGTTTAGGCCGCCATCCCATCAAATGGCTTCACGTAGTGGCCTTCGTCGACACTAACTAACTCATAGTCTTGCGGTTCAAAGCCAATTGGTTTTAATGGACTTGGAATTTCGTCTGTCATTAGGTTAAGTTCTTTTTTGCGCAGATTTGGATCGGCCACAGGCACAGCGGACATAAGCTTTTTAGTATAGGGATGCTGAGGGTTCTCGAAAACCTG
Organism: Rhodospirillaceae bacterium; assembly: GCA_002690995.1. Taxonomy (GTDB): domain Bacteria; phylum Pseudomonadota; class Alphaproteobacteria; order Thalassobaculales; family Thalassobaculaceae. The sequence continues at coordinate 47,428 of NZGS01000143.1, read as the reverse complement.
CCCACGCATTCCAAGTTCAACTATCTCACCCAAATACATAACCGCTACTCGATGGCTCACTCTTTCTACAACCGCCATGTCGTGGCTAATAAATAGATAGGACAATCCAAACTCTTCCTGCAAGTCCATCATTAGGTTAATGACCTGTGCCTGAATTGAAACGTCGAGCGCCGAAACGGCCTCGTCAGCTATAATTAGCTGTGGTTCTAATCCGAGGGCCCTAGCTATACATAGACGTTGACGCTGTCCGCCTGAAAATTCGTGAGGATACCTAGCGGCATGTTCGGGCTCTAAGCCAACTCTTTGCAGCAAGCTAGCAACGCGGGCCCGCGCCTCCTGGCCCTTAGCAAGTTCGTGCACAATAATTGGTTCTGCTATAGCGTCGCCTACTGTCATTCGCGGGTTTAACGAGGCGAAAGGGTCTTGGAAGATCATCTGCATTTGACGACGGTAGGGCCGCATTTGCTTTGCGTTAAGTTTCGTCAACTCCTGACCTTCAAACTTGACGCTTCCCCTAGTCGGCTCCTCTAACCTAATAATGCTTCTACCAGTAGTTGACTTCCCGCAACCACTTTCACCAACAAGCGCCAGCGTCTCCCCGGGTTGCAAGGAAAAGTTGATCCCTTCAACTGCATGGATACGACCTGTAGCAGTTCCGAAAAGTCCCTTTCTGATATCAAAACGCGTTGTAAGTCCTTTGACCTCAAGGAGAGGTGCATCTTTTCGCCTTACCGTATCTCTGATATCTAATAGTTTTTCCCCTCCAGTTTGCTCTTTTACTTCATCGCCTTCGGCCCGACTAATATCAACATTTGCAAACTTGGCAGGGAGTTTTCGGCCATTCATGCTGCCAAGGCGAGGTACAGCCGACAACAACGCTTTGGTATACGGATGCTGTGGGTTATGAAAGATTTCCGCTGCTGGGCCCTCTTCAACCTTTTCCCCGCGAAGCATGACAACTACCCTATCCGCGACCTCGGCAACCACACCCATGTCGTGTGTGATAAACATCACTGACATGCCAATATCTTGTTGTAATTTCTTTATCAGGTCAAGGATTTGAGCCTGTATTGTGACGTCGAGCGCCGTTGTTGGCTCATCTGCTATTAGAAGCGACGGTCTACAGCTGAGTGCCATCGCTATCATAACTCTTTGTCGCATCCCGCCAGACAGCTGGTGCGGATATTGGGTGAGTTGTTTTTCTGGTTCTGGAATACGCACGAGCTTCAGCATTTCCAGAGCCATTTCTAGGGCTTCTTCCTCTGTCTTTCCCTGATGGAGAATTATAGCTTCAGCTATCTGCATTCCCACAGTAAACACCGGATTAAGGGAAGTCATGGGCTCCTGAAAAATCATAGATATATCATTACCTCGTATATCTCGCATAACATCCTGCTGCTCGCTGGCCAAATCCAAAGTATTGCCATTCTTCCGACGGAAATTCGCGGTGCCAGACATAATTTTACCGCCAGCATAATCGGTTAGTCGCATTAGGGACATTGCTGTAACAGATTTTCCTGATCCAGATTCGCCGACTACCGCCAGTGTTTCGCCTTTATCGATATGCCAGGACACACCTTCAACTGCCTTGACAGTCTCATCCTCTAAAGGAAAATAAACCCTAAGATCATCAACCTCGATCAGCCGTTTTTCATCCATTTAGAAACACTCCCAATAAAGGACACCACAATTTGCCTTTTCTCGCAGTCGCGGAGATCTTTCTTCCACTTAACTACTTAAAAGTAACGAAATACCGCAGAATTCCAGCGGCTTTTAGTTATAGAATACACCGTGATTGTGTTCAAACAAATTCTAACACTGCTCTTAATGAAAAATTATGTATCGGGTCAGAATAAAGCTTGAAGACAGATTTTTAACCTTAGGTAAATTAGTTGCCGGCCAGAAAATCCAGCGCAGCTTGAGCACCCCCCTTATCGTGGGGGACTCCTGCCGAGGTCAACCCCATCTCCACACCGGACAACGTCCCCATTAACATCAAATCGTTGAAGTCACCTAAATGTCCAATTCGAAAGACTTTTCCTTTGATTTTACCCAGGCCTGCTCCAAGAGACATATTGTATTTTTCGAGAATGACAGAACGCAGAGCATCCGCATCATGGCCCGTTGGCATTATAACCCCAGTCAAAACCGGGCTATACTCTTTCGGTTCAGAACATTGGATTTGAAACCCCCAGCTCCTTACCGCACGCCTGGTTGCCTCTGCATGCCGTTCATGCCTGGCAAAGACATTCTCTAAACCCTCTTCCATGAGCATGTCGCAGGCCTCCAGCAACCCATAAAGTAAATTAGTCGCTGGTGTGTAAGGGAAGTTTCCCGTTGGATTATTGGCTAGTTGGCTTGCCCAATCCCAGTAGGATCGAGAGAGTTTAGCGGACTTACTTGCTGCCACAGCTTTCTCACTAACAGCGTTGAAACCAAGGCCGGGAGGTAGCATTAAACCTTTTTGAGAACCGGTAATGGTGACATCTACACCCCATTCATCGTGTTTGTAATCTGCAGACCCTAAACCAGAAATTGTATCTACTAAAAATAGAGCTGGATGTTTTGCATTATCAATTGCATTTCTCACCGCTTTTACATTCGATAGGGCGCCCGTAGAGGTTTCATTATGCACAATACAAACTGCCTTGATCTGCTTTGTTTTATCTGCGAGCAGCCTTTCCTCTATCACTTCCGCTATAGCTCCACCACGCCAGTCGCCCTCACAAATTTCGGGTTCAAGTCCAAGCCGGCTTGCCAATTCAATCCATAAGTTAGAGAATTGTCCTGTCTCATACATCAAAACCTTATCACCCGGAGAAAGCGTATTAACTAGCGCTGCCTCCCAAGCGCCGGTACCCGAAGAAGGAAAAATAACCACTGGTTGAGAGGTTTTGAAAATCGGCCTTATTTTTTCAAGCACCTCAACGGCCAAGTCCTGGAAACTAGGCCCCCTATGATCCATAGTTGGTCGTTCAATTGCTCTCAAGACACGACCTGGAATATTGCTAGGCCCAGGAATTTGCAGAAAGTGGGGACCGGCCTTGTAACTCATGTTTGTTTCCTATCTCTAGTTTTAATATCTAAGCGAAAGTATTATTTCTCTTTCCACTGCACTGATAATGCAAAATTAAGTATTTTACTCAAGCACCATATCTAAGACCTGAGCAACGTGAAGGGCCTTACGGTGTGACCCATCACTTATCTGGTGTCTGCAGCTGGTCCCATCGGCAACAATTAAACAGTCTTTATCAGCATCTCTAACAGCTGGCAACAAGTCCAATTCTGCCATTTTGATAGACGTTTCGTAATGCTCGGCCTCATAACCAAACGCTCCCGCCATACCACAGCAACTAGAATTAATGATATCTAAATCCAAGTCTGGAATTTGTCTCAAAAGCTGCTCTACTGAGCTCATATCTCCAAAAGCTTTTTGATGGCAGTGCCCATGCAAAAGCACCTTTTTTTCTAAAGGTACCGGGTTAAAACTAACCCGTTTTTGCTTAATTTCCTCCAAAAGAAAACCTTCCAACATCATACTCTTTTCGGCAATCCTTTTTGCATCGGCCCCTAACCCCAATGAAAGCGCCTCGTCGCGCAGTGTGTTTAAACAGGAAGGTTCAAGTCCAACAATTGGTATGTTTTGTTCTATGTAGGGCAGGTAATAACTGATCAGATTACTTAGCTCTGCGCGAGCCTTTTCAACTAAACCAACAGAGAAATAGGTTCTTCCACAGCAGAGCGGTTGTCCATCCCTATTCGCCGGGTTCACTACATGAACTCGATAGCCTAGCCTTTCTAATACTCTTAGTGCCGACCGCAAATTTTCAGGTTCGAAGTATGTATTGAATGTATCTGCCATTAAAACCACTTCTTTATCTTTTATTACGCTGCTTGCCTCGGCAGCTTTGAAGGGGTTTCTATTCCATACGGGTAATGTACGTTTTTTTGAAAAACCTAATGTTTGTTCAGTCAACCACGGCAATCCAGGTAGTTTGTTCCTTAAGTTACTCAAATAATGATACTTAGAGGCAATTTTTGCATATTTTGGAAGGTAACCCACAAGCCTATCCCTAATTGATAAGCCATTTTTTTGAACGTAAGCAGATTTATGTTCAATTTTCATCTTGGCCATGTCCACCCCAGTTGGACATTCTCTTCGGCATGCCTTGCAAGACACACACAACTCCATAGTCTCTGACATTTCCTTAGAAGATATGGCATCGGGTCCTAGTTGGCCACTTAGAGCTAAACGCAAAGTATTGGCCCGTCCCCTAGTGACGTGCTTTTCGTCTTTAGTTACACGATAACTGGGACACATCACTCCCGCCGAAACTTTTCTACAAGCACCGTTGTTATTACACATCTCCACCGCCCCAGACAGTCCGGTCCAATCTGACCAGTCCAATGCTGTAGTTATCTCGGTCGCTCGATAATTGGGCTTATATCTAAATAAAGATCTGTCATCCATTTTAGGTGGATCGACAATCCTTCCCGGATTCAATAATCCTTTTGGATCAAATAAACCCTTAATCTCAGAAAATGCTTTTACTAAGCGGTCACCGTACATTTTTTCATGAAATTCAGAACGAACTATACCGTCGCCGTGTTCTCCTGAGTGCGACCCTTTGTATTCGCGAACCATTTCAAAAGCCTCTTCCGCTATGGCCCGCATTTTTTTTACATCCTCACCCTTCTTCATATCCAGTACTGGTCTGACATGAAGGCATCCCACCGATGCATGTGCATACCATGTTCCATCGGTTCCATACTTCTTGAATACCTCCGTTAATCGATGAGTGTATTCAGCTAAATTCTCCAGAGGGACTGCACAGTCTTCTATAAAAGACACTGGTTTTCCTGACGTCTTCATTGACATCATAATGTTTAGGCCCTGTTGTCGGACCTCTGTTATCTTACTTTGAAAAACTGGGTCAATAGCCTCGATAATCGCTTTTGGATATCCTAAGTCGGACATCATGGTATTTAATTCCTGCAAACTCTCCTTTAAAGAGCCCAGGTCATCTCCAGAAAATTCAACTAACAGCACCGCGTCAGGTTCACCTTTCACGAAGCTGTCAATCGTTGATTTAAATATTGGGATATTCCTCGCAAGTTCGATCATCGTCCGATCTATTAACTCAACAGCAACTGGACCCAGCTTTACTAGGTGCTGAGCCGCATCCATTGCAGCATAGAAAGTCGGGAAATGGCATACTCCCATAACCTTATGCTGTGGTATCTGCTGCAGATAAAGTTCTATATTCTTGAAAGTTGCAAGTGTACCTTCAGATCCAACAAGTAGCTTGGCCATATTATGGCCTTGTGGATCAATAGTGTCCAAGTTATAACCGCCGACCCTCCTTTTGAGCTTCGGGAAATAAGTCTCTAATGCGGACTTTTCCCTCTCGGCTATTCCTCTTACGGAGCTAACCAATTGGCGATAGTGCTTTGTTCCGTCAATATGCCTAATGTCACTTGGTGTATCTGAAAATCTAGCATGTTCACCGTTTATCAAAAGCGCATCTATTGAATGAACATTGTCCACCATTATTCCATAGCGGATAGATCGTCCCCCACAGGAGTTATTTGCAGTCATTCCACCAATCGTTGCTCTTGAGGCCGTTGAAATATCAACAGGAAAGAAGAGATTATGGGGTTTTAAGTAGCTATTTAAATGGTCGAGAACGATGCCAGGCTCAACAGATATTCTCATATTCTCATAATCAAAATTTACTATTTTATTTAGGTATTGCGAGCAATCTATAACGATGGCTTCATTTACCGTTTGACCACATTGGCTCGTGCCACCACCTCTCGATAATATTGGGATATTATGTTCGGCGGCTATTTCAACTGCAGAGACTAAATCCTGCGTGGTCTTTGGAACTACAACACCAAACGGCGCGATTTGATAAATTGAAGCGTCGGTTGAGTATCTACCTCGTGTATAAGGGTCAAAGTGAACGTGCCCTTCGACATTGTGTTTAAGTAGAGTAGAAACTTTTTCGCTTAATTGATAAGAAAAAGGCTCTTGCATTCACTCATTCTCCAATCGACTTTTTATAACCTTGTGCAAATCTTTACGGGTAAATGACACAGATTTATAATCTTTCTTTATGCTGTTCAATCTCTGTTCACATCCTGTGAAAAAAGTTGTTGTATTAACCTCAGTAAATGATCCACGCCTTCATGAACTAGAGTAGAATGTCTATCCGGCAAGTCCACTCTCTTTTCAGATCATGGGAGGCAAACGCAACGAACCACTCATTGAGAAACAAATGGTGAGTGCCGATAATCTATATTCTCAAGCAGGCCCATCAACCGTTTTCCGTATTCAATATAAATTTTATAGCTCTCTTCAAAGGATGCAACACCTGCGTCTGGATCGTGAAACACTGAAGCCATATGAGGCTCTATGGAGATTCCTCCATTGTAATTCATATGCTTCAACTCTTTTAAGATATCTACGATTTTTGCATCACCTTCTCCAGGGAATACAAAACATTCCTTATCTCCATCTAAAAAAACATCTTTAATATGAATATGCTCTACATGTTCATGTATTTTTTTGAAAAACTCTAAAGAGTCTTGTTTCCTATCTTCCGTCTTAGAATAACCTTTTGAAATAACCGGGTTTCCGGTATCAAATACTAGTCTCAACCCAGAAATGTTGTCTATCAACTCAAGCGTGTGCATCCAACTCATTCCACCATAGTTCATGCAATTTTCATGGAGCGGCGTAATTCCAGCCTCTAAAAATTAATCGCAAATCACTTTCAATCTTCGAAACCGTTCCTCTGCATACTGTTCGCTACCCGGACAGCGAGAGTAACTCATTATACGAACCAACTTTACGTTCAAGCGCTGCATTCTAGAGATTGTTCTCTCAACCTCCTGCAAGCTTATTTCAAATGGGTCGCTAATTTTTTTACTCCAATTAGCAATTGTTGAACCAAAGCAGTTTATATGTATCCCGTTATCAAGAAGAGCTTTGCAGACGTTTTCAAAATCAACATCAGAGATATCATGAATATTTAATTCACCGATGCTACGAGCTTCTATAGCATTCCATCCTAACTCTTTTGTAACCCTAATTTGATCCTCTATATTGCTGGATACTTCATCCGCAAATCCAGTCAAATACATAGCTAACTAACCTCCACTCGCTTTCCTCCTGATGCCGCTGATTCATAAATTGCGGCTATGAGAGCGACCGCCCGTCTGGCCTCCTCACCAGTTATTTTAGGTTTGCCTTTGTTAACAATAGCAGCGACGATATCTTCATAATTTCGAGTATGCCAGGAAAAATCTATGGCAGAGGGATCAGCAGCGCCAGCACCTCCACGACTACTTTGATCCATAAACTCTTTTCTAATTATTTCATCTGCTTCCGTTTCATTATCAAATTCCCAAACTTTAAAATTATCATCCGCCATGAATACGGAACCACGCGAACCTGTTATCTGTATTTCCGCTGAATGACCTGTTTTCGACCAACTAGCGGTTGAACCCTGAATGACACCAAGAGCACCTCCTTCAAACTCGCAGAGTGCTATAGCAGTATCTTCGACTTCTATCGCTGTATGTCCTCGCAATCGCGTTTCGGCTCTCACATTTTTGATTGGCCCCATTAGATAAAGCAGCAGGTCAATAGTATGAATGGACTGGTTCATTAATGCACCACCTCCATCGAGGTTCCATGTCCCTCGCCAATCGCCACTGTCGTAGTAATCTTGGCTTCTCCACCATTTAATATAAGCATCAGCCATATTAACTTCACCAAACCGCTTATCATTTATTGCATCCTTCAGTATTCGCGTCGCTGGATTAAATCGCCGTGGGAAAATGCCACTAAGCAATACATCTGACTTTTTGCATATGCTTATCATCTGGTCTATTCGACTCGTATTTATTTCAAGTGGCTTTTCACACACTACATGTTTCCCAGCCTTCGCACCTGCAGTGCAAGGTTCCAGATGATTTCCACTAGGCGTACAAATACTAATTGCGTCTAGACCAACGTGGTCAAGAAACTCATCTAGATTTGTATAGGGAACTGCATGAAACTCGTGCGCAAAACGCGTCGCCTTCGCTAGGTCTCGAGATAAAACAGCAATGAGCTCAGCTCTTGGTGTTGCTGCTATCGCCTGTGCATGGAAACGCGAAATCATTCCCAAACCTATTATTCCAAATTTTACTGTCATCTTTGTACTTCAAATTTTGTGGCCAAGTTGAATTATCTGATATTTACCGGGAGTTCCAAGAAATTCATTATTTGACAGTACCAATTAACCTCAATTTCGGCCATGATAATTGCAGGGCCTACGAATTCTCGTTAATCTTTTTTCAATTGAATTTAACCACCTACCGAATGGAGAAAAGCCATGGGGAGATTGGAAGGAAAGGTAGCTTTAATTTCTGGCGGTGCACGAGGCCAAGGTGCAGCAGAAGCAAGGGCATTTGTTGAAGAGGGAGCTAAAGTTGTTTTTGGCGATATTATTGATGAAAATGGCTACGAAGTTGAGGCCGAAATAAATAAAACCTCAGATTCTTCAAAATACATACATCTTGACGTAACAAATGAAGCTGATTGGGTTTCCGCTATAAATACAACAGTGACGACTTTTGGAAAACTCAACGTTTTAGTTAATAATGCTGCAATCGTCATTCCCAGGGTTCCGATAGAGCAGCGTACTGTAGATGAATGGGAGAGCGTTCAGGCAGTTAATTCTAAAGGCGTTTTCCTTGGCGCAAAACACGCAATTCCAGAAATGAGGCGTGCTGGCGGTGGATCTATTATCAATATTTGTTCTGTAGCGGGATTTGGTCAGTCGACCACGCAAGAGCCCGCATATGCGGCAAGCAAAGGCGCTGTTAGGGTTTTAAGTAAGGTCATTGCAACTCAACACGCGAAGGATAAAATACGCAGTAACGCTATTTTTCCGGGTCCAATAGACACAGAAATGGTTCATCAAGCCATGTCTGATCCCAAAATCCTTGCCGAAAGACTAAGCCGCGTGCCGCTTGGAAGGCTTGGAACAATAGCTGAGATTGTATCTGGAGTAATTTTTTTAGCTTCTGAAGAGTCTTCGTATATGACGGGTGGTGAACTCGTTATTGATGGTGGGGCAACCTCCATGTAGAACAGAACCAAACGAAAAGCGAGGAATGTCCTCGTCACACTTTTGAACGTTACCCACCTTGGGTTCCCAGTGTTGCTTCTAGCGATACAATTTGGCGTTAATTCTCAAAATTATAATGCTCTTTAAGAAATGATCTTGAGAACTTTTTGGACTTGAAATCTTCCAATAACGACTCTTTATCTCGGTCAACAGGGGCGCCATAACCACCTGCGCCTGGTGTCTCTATACAAACTGCTTTTGTTGGCTCGACCTGAAGAGATGCTGGTTTAATGTCTAGCTCCTCTTTACTCCCGTCTGGATTAATTAATGATATTGAACCAGTGCCCCCGCCTTTACCACCAAACAATCCCCAAGGAGGCGTAACCGCTCTTTCGCCCTGCCCCGAAAATGTTAAGGTATGGCCCAAGCCCCGATAAACTCGTCGAAGTCCCATACCGCCTCGCCACTTCCCTGCACCACCTGAATCCTCAACTAGTTCGTATCTTTCAACCAGCAATGGATACTCGTTTTCAAGTGCTTCAACAGGTAAATTAGACGTGTTTGTGACATGTACCTGTATCCCATCTGAACCGTCCTGGTACGATCGCCCGCCGGCCCCGCCCCCTATCGTCTCCATATAAAGATAATATTGGCCATCGGGCCCTTCACCCGAAAAGGTTGCTACTCCATTTGCGCCGTTACAAGCAGCTATAACGCGTTCTGGCACTGCAGGCGCCAAAGCTCCTAATATAACATCAATAATACGCTGACAGGTTTGAGCTCGCGCTGCCGTTGCTGCTGGGAAAAAGGCGTTAACAACGCTCGCTTCAGGTGCATCAATATGAACCGGGTCTAGCATGCCATGATTTGTCGGCCCATCTGGATCGATTAAAACCTTAAGAGCAAAAAGAACACTTGCCTGAAGTCCGGCAAAGCTATTATTCATATTACCCGTCACTTGGGATGCCGATCCCTCAAAGTTGAGCCATATTTCATCACTTTGGATATCGATTTTTACACAAATTGGAATGTTTGTTGTTCCCATGCCGTCATCATCCAGCACGTCTGTGAATTCATATCTTCCATCAGGAAGATCCGCAATTCCTGCACGCATTCTTCGAGTAACGGCCTCAATTATCCCCGTACAACCCTCGGAAATTTGTTCTCGTGTCCATTTAGTGAAAAGCTCTTGTAAGCGCCTCGCACCTAGTTTATTCGCTGCTATTTGGGCCATATAATCCCCTTTGCGCTCTTCGGGGACTCTCACGTTTAGTAAAACCAGGTCCAATACATCATCTAGTATCTCATGATTTTTTGCTATCCTGATAGGCGGTATTCTAAGACCCTCCTGATAAATTTCTGTCATTCCACCAGCCATCGAACCAGGCGCCATGCCACCTATGTCGGAATGGTGTGCTATATTGGAGACAAACATGACCAGCTCGTCGTCACGAAAAACAGGCGCCAGTATGGCCACGTCGGGTAAGTGAGAGCCGCGTCCGACGAAAGGGTCGTTCGATAGAAACATGTCCCCTGGGCTGATATTATCTCTTCCGTAACGATCTAATACAACCTCAACTAATCCAAGCATAGATGCTAAGTGCAGTGGTAGACTCTCACCTTGGACAACAACTTTTCCTTCGGCATTAAAAATAGCTGCGCTATGATCGTGTCTCTCTTTTATATTTGTAGAATAGGCACTCTTCATAATAGCTAAAAACATCTCATCGCAAATGCTTGTGAGACCATTTCTTAGAAGTTCAACTTGAATAGGGGATAAAACTGGCATTCGCTAAATCCATTTAATTAATATTGATTAAGAGATTTCCCCAACTATCGACAGTAGCTATGTCTTCCGGAAAAACTACTATTACACTATCCATCTGTTCTATTATTGCTGGCCCAACCAGTGACTGTCCTGGCGCTAAATCTAGTCGACGATAGATTTTCGTACTCATCCACTGTTCATTGCCAAAACAAACCATACGCTCGGAAACCGGAGTACCTTCTTCGGATTCTGGCAACTTGAATAAGGATGGTTTGGTGAAAACACCCGAAAGCTTTACTTTAACATTAACAAGTTCGACAGTCTCACCCGGTTGGGCGTACCCGTAGGCAATCTCATGAGCATTATCAAAAGCTGCCCTTAATTGTTCAATCTCTCTGGTGCCAAATTCATTAACTTCAAATGGTATCGGGAGCTCAAAGTTCTGTCCCCGATAACGGAGATCTGCTGTCCAGTTTACCTTTCTATTTTGAGAGGGTATATCTTCGCTCTCAAACCATCTCTCTGCTTGGACATTCAAATCTTCCCAAACCATCGAAATATTTTCTTCGGCTTTTTCATCAAAATTACAGAGTAAAGGCTTAACAAAATCTGCTATTAAATCAGAACTCAAAAGCCCCTCTGCGCACAAAATACCCGGATTAGGTGGAATAAAAACTTTTTTTATCCCAAGTTCCTTAGCAACTTCCATAGCATGGAGAGGACCAGCACCCCCATAAGCAAACAACGTAAACTCTGAGGGATCATATCCCCTCTCAACGGAAATAGCCCGAATTGCTTTTACGATAACAGCACTTGCAACTTGGACAATGCCAATAGCTGTATTTTCTGTCGACATTTTCAATTTTTTAGCTAGAAGCGCAATTGAGGTTCTAGCCAATTCCATATTTATTGGCATCCTACCATCCAAAAGAGCTTCGCTTGGTAAGCGACCCAAAATCACATTAGCGTCTGTAACAGTCGCGTCTGAGCCTCCCTTATCATAACAAGCCGGTCCTGGAATGGCGCCTGCGCTTTCTGGACCCACTTTCAAAAGTGCATCTTTATCTATCCATGCGATAGAACCACCGCCAGCACCAACAGCGTTCACATCTAGAGCTGGAAGTCTGAGAGGAAAACCAGCAAGATGCCGTGCATGCACCGTGGAAGGCTCGCCGTTCGCTATAAGTGATACATCCGCACTGGTGCCACCAATGTCCAGCGTGATGATATTTCGCTCTTCAGCTACACCTGCCCGATACGCCGCGCCGATAACCCCAGCCGCTGGACCAGACAATGCAGAACGAATAGGATATTGTCTAGAATAGGCCGCGGACATCAAACCACCGCCACTTTGGCTAATCATTGGGTCGGGGCTAAGGCCTATGCGTTTTGTTTCCTTTGTCAATCGATCAAGATAGGCACTCATAACGGTTAATAGTGCGGCATTAAGAACAGTGGTTGAAAACCGTTCGTACTCCCGAAACTCTGGATACACCATCGAGGACGTCATTATTGATATTTTATCACCCATGACTTCCTTCAAGATTTCAGCTGCACGTCTTTCGTGTTCTGGAAAAGCATGCGAGTGCAAAAAACAAATTGCTACGCAGTCAACCGCCTCTAGCACCAGGGTTTCGCCCAATCCCTTGAGTTCTTTTTCATCCAGAGGAGTATGGATCGTACCATTAGCCTGTATTCTTTCAGATACTTCATGACGAAGCCAACGAGGCACTAATGGCTTTGGAAAATCTTGATGCATGTCATAGACTTTTGGTCGAGTTTGTCGGCCTATTTCTATGAGGTCTCTAAACCCTTTAGTAGTTATGAGCGCGNCCTTNCCCNCCCGCCGTTGAATAAGAGCGTTCGTACCCACTGTCGTTCCATGCGAAAATCTTAAAATACCACTTGGTTCTATAGCATTATTGCTCAGCAAATCCTCCAAACCTTTAATTATTGCTTGGTCTGGCTTTTCTGGCGTCGATGGGAGTTTATAATAAAGTGTACCAGCCGCGGGGCCACTTACTGCAAAGTCAGTGAATGTTCCCCCCACGTCTACACCAATATTGATCGCCATAGGCTCCTCGCTTGACCGTTTATCGCGGACAGTTATTGAATCATTGTTTCCAGCGCAGGATCAACTAAAAGTTGTTCTACCGATCAGTTTACAACCAGCAAACACCAGTTGAGTTTGGATTTGACTGACTTAGCTTATCTAGACAGGATTTCTTGCTATTAATTGCTTTGCTATTATCAACTTCTGAAGCTCGTTAGTACCCTCACCAATAGCCAACAATGGTGCATCTCTGTAATAACGCTCTATGTCAAATTCTTTCGAATAGCCGTAAGCACCGTGTAATCTCATTGCCTCAAGGCTGTTGTATAAAGCAGCTTCACTAGCAGCAAGCTTTGCCATCCCAGCTTCCATATCACAACGTTCACCCTTGTCATAGGCTGCTGCAGCTTGTTCGGTTAGCAGCCGTGCAGACTCAACCTGTGTAGCCATATCAGCAAGCTTAATCTGTATGGATTGATGATCCGCGATTGGTTTCCCGAATGTCTTCCTAACTTGCGCATACTCAACTGACTTCAGTAAACACGCCTTTGCGATGCCAACGCCTCTTGCTGCAACATTTATTCGACCGAGTTCTAAGCCGCTCAGGATTTGCTGGAGCCCTCTGCCTTCAACGCCACCAATTAAATTTTCGCCTGGAACAAACAGATCATCTAACACAAACTCACCAGAATCGATCCCTTTATATCCCAATTTTTTCATTCTTTTCGATACTTGGAATTCGGAGCTTTTTTCTACAAGAAAAAGGCTCATACCTTTATGCCGGGGTTCTGCTTCAGGGTCCGTTTTTGCTAAAATTGCCAAAACACCACCTTCGACTGCATTACTAATCCAAGTTTTAGCTCCATTTAGAGAGTATCCGTTTCCAGATTTGTCCGCTCTAGTGCGTATACCTTGAAGGTCAGTACCTGCATCAGGTTCTGTAAGAGCTATGCCACCTCTCAATTCCCCTGACGCAAATTTTGGCAGCCATTTCGCCTTCTGCTCGTCAGTTCCAGCCCGCTCGACCGCCGCAGCCATTATAAGATGTGAATTGAAGATGCCCGAAACAGACATCCACACGGTTGAGACCCGCTCAACAATTTTTGCGTATGTGGACACGGACAAACCAAGACCGCCGTATTCGGCACCAATCGTGGCTCCAAAAAGTCCCATATCAACCATTTTATCCACAATTTTCTGAGGGTAGGTATCATCAGCTTCTAAGTCATGTGCGTAGGGTGCTACGTCTTTATCAAGAAAGCGGTCGACACTCTCCAAAACCATTCTTTCCTGTTCTTGTCTTTCTTCAAACGAAAAATCTTCAGCTACAGCCATATCTAATTCTCTCTTACTTTCCTTTTTTAAATTTTTTTGAGTGGTTAATTATTTTTCAATTCCGTGTCCGTGTTTTGCTACTAATATCGTGCGGTCGAAAGTCATAAACACGGTCCCATCCGATTTTGTCCCTTTAGTTCTCACAGAGACAATTCCTTGTGTTGGGCGAGATTTTGATTCCCGCTTCTCTAGCACCTCAGTTTCAGCATAAATTGTGTCGCCTATGAAAACAGGAGCTGGAAGTCTAATGTCTGTCCATCCAAGATTTGCAATAGCCTTTTGGCTCACATCACTCACACTCATCCCGGCAACAATGGACAACGTGAGGCAAGAATTTACCAAAATTTTACCGAATTCACTATCTTTCGCATATTCTGCGTCAAAGTGAAGCGGATGAGTATTCATCGTCAAAAGCGTAAACCAGGAGTTATCCGCCTCATTTATAGTCCTACCTGGTCGATGCTCGTAAACGTCTCCGACATTAAAGTCTTCGAAGTACCGACCAATTTCTTCGCGAAAACGGTTGCCTTCTCCGCTTTGAACAGCTCTACTTTCGTAAGACATTGACGCCCCTTAATCTTCCCCTGCCATTCGCAGTGTATTATCTTGAGACCTCGTGAGATCCAACATCGCAATTATTGACTTCTCTTTATCTAAAGTGAGGAGGACATCTACCAACTCGTCAAGCTGATTTTTTTGAAGATACGGTGAGACCAAGTCGTCAAACTTCTCTCGCGCTTCAATTGACGTCATAAAATTGCTTGGCTCACCCTTAGGAACTGAGACTTTCTCCTCAAAATTACCTCGCTCCGTTTTTACCCTCACTATCCCTGCCATATTGGCCGGATACTCAGATTCAGCCCAAGCATCGGTTACCGTGGTGAACTTCCCAGCTAGCTCTAGCGTTGAGGCATCATTCAAATGTTTTGCATAATCATCCCAACCCATGGTTCCCTGCCTTAAAACTACCGCGCCACAAAATGGCATTGAAAATTGGCCATCTACGGCTCCAACTGGTCTTCGCTTAACGTCATCGGTTTCGCCAATTATACGCCAGCCTGTATGCGGTAATCCCACCTCTACAGACTTGACTTCTTCATGAGTTATTTGATGTTTACTCCGAACTTCTGCAAGCGCTCCCATCGCCGCATGACTATATCTACAAGAGGGATAAGGTTTGACAGCGATATTCATAGTTTCCCAAACTTTGCCAAGGTTCTGAGCAGCCTTTCCTAAATCAGGGTTAGGGGCATATGATTGTAGAAACCCATCCTTGCCTTCGACTGAACCTATTGGCCCCTTGAATCCCTCGCGGGCAAGGCAAGCAGCTATCAATCCGTTATGCCCGGCGTAGCCGACTTGGAAGCGTTTCGTCCAAGCACCGTCAGCCAGAAATCTCATTGAGCCAGAAGTCTGGCACTCTGCTATTCCGAATGCACTCTCCATATTTTCGCTATCTAATTTAAAGATCGATCCAGCTGCGGCCGCTGCGCCGAAGGTCCCACAAGTTGCTGAGGGATGATATCCTCTCTTGTAATGCTCTGTAGGATTCAGAGCCAAACTCAGTCTAATTTGCACTTCAAAGCCCGCTGCGATCGCTGTGATCACGTCGCTACCACTTGCTCCAGTCATTTCAGCCGCAGCGAAGGCAGCTGGGATTATAGGGGCGCTAGTATGAAGCGACCCCGCCGCATGCGTGTCGTCGAAGTCTAAGCTATGCGCCAATGTCCCGTTAATCATGGCTGCTGCAGGTGGGGTGTATGTGGCGCTGCTTCCCATGACCCTGCTTTGACCCCCAAGATAGCCCATGGCTTGGCTGGCAGAGAGAAGCGCTGGAGTTGATTCTGCGTCATGCATGGCACGAATTGATATACCAACAGTGTCCATAACTAAAAACTTTATCCGCTCTACAACATCTTTTGGAATATCATCGAACGAGAGGTTTGCGGCAAAGTCTGCCAGCTTTTTTGTTTCAGACATATTAGACCTCCTTGGAAACCACATCATTCTACCAGCCCAAAGTAAGCTTATGCAGCCACGACGTCAATTAAGAGTATTAAATAGATTAGTCCTCGATCGAAAGATCAAAATTCTGATGAAGACTATATCAAAAGGGAGTTAAAAACCCCATTGTATTGGGCATGTATAAACAGTTTGCTCGATAATAGGCTTAGCAACCTATTCTGATTTTTTTTGAAGGTTTAAACTTGGATAGGAAGTATCAACGGATTTATTCCCTTCCGTTCCGATAATAGACTGGTTTGCCTCTACCTCCAGCTCGATTTCCTCTATTTTATTGCCTCGTTTTGTTATCTTTTCGGTAGAAACTCGTATTTGTCTTAAATCATCCTCCGCTTGCCGGAAATGATTCTCCAACTTTCCCACCCGCCCGTCTAATCGTCCTACATCCTGTAAAAGCACCATTATTTCTCGCTGAATAACATGAGCTTGCTCCCTCATCTGTGAGTCTTTCAAAATAGCTCTTATAGTATTCAACGTTGCCATCAAAGTGGTTGGAGAGACGACCCATACCTTAGACTTCCATGACTTCTCAACTACCTCTGGTAAATTTGCATGAAGCTCAGCATAGACAGCTTCAGATGGTAAAAATAATAAAGCAGACTCAGCGGTTTCCCCGGGGACAATATACTTCGCTGATATATCACTGACATGCTTCAATACGTCTGTGGCAAGTGATTTTCTTGCTTGGTTTCTATCACGATCACTCTCAGCGTCTACTAGTAACCGATACGACTCCAACGGAAACTTTGCATCTATAGCTATCGGTCCGGGCGGGTAGGGTAAATTCAATAAGCAATCAACTCTTCTACCCCCGGATAAAGTAGCTTGAAAACTATAAAAATTTGGCGGCATAATTGATTTTACTAGATCTGCGAGTTGCACTTCGCCAAAAGCACCGCGTGCTTGTTTATTAGAGAGAATATCCTGGAGTCCAACTACCTGACTAGACAATTCTTCTATGTTTTTTTGTGCAGCATCTATTCTTACTAATCTTTCCTTAAGTTCACCAAGACTTGTTTGTTGACTGACGCGAGATTTTTCCATCCCCTCGCCAAATCTTTGTCCAAGATCCCCTAACCGCTCTTCAAGTTTTTGACTAACTGCTCGCTCTTGGGACTGCATCAAATCAACTAACCGGTTTTGATTTGTTAACTGGGTTTCTGATAATTGGTTTAAGCGCCCAGCCAACTCCCCTTGAGTAATAGCCAATTTATCGGTTGTATCTTTTGTCGAGGTGCGGGTCTCCTGGAGTTCTCTAATCACTTGTCTGGTTGAAGCCCCATTCCTAACAACTACAAATAGTAACAAAACGAATGAAAAAAGGATCGGTAGTATTATTAAAAATAAATCTAAATCCACAAAAACAGTATCCATCTAGAATAGTTGTTACAATCACCACACTATATTGTATCGAATGAAGCGTCCAGAGAGCCTACCCTTGGCTACCACTTACCTTGGCTACCACTTGACGCATAACTTTTCATGCCGTACCTATTTTCGTAAAAATTTAAAAGGTAATAGAATGGCCGTTATGCCGATAGTTTGGGCTCCAGATCCTGTGCTTAAAACCAAGTGCACACAGGTTAGCGAAATAAATGACAACATTCTAAGTCTCATGGAAGACATGTTAGAAACTATGTATCAAGCACCGGGGATTGGTCTTGCTGCACCACAAGTGGGTGTGAAACAGAGAATTATCGTGGTCGACTGTTCACCCAAAAACGAAGCCCCCAAGCCATATCGCATGATCAACCCAGAATTGGTTTCTGTATCGAAAGAACTTACTACCCAAGAGGAGGGGTGCCTTTCACTTCCTGGGTTTTATGCTGAAGTTACAAGGCCAGCCGAGGCGCGAGTAAGATATACTGATGAAAAAAATAAACAGCAAACCATTGATGTCGATGGTTTGCTGTCAGTTTGTATTCAACATGAGATAGATCATCTGAATGGCATTCTCTTTGTGGATCACCTTTCTTCGCTTAAACGCAATATGATACTCAAAAAAATGGTTAAGGCTAAAAAAGAACAGGTTCATTAGGGTTTGCTGATAAAGGCTTATGTCGAAAAATAATAAAAAGCTTAGACTAGCGTTTATGGGTACACCGGAATTTTCCGTACCAACACTTCAATCTCTTCTTTCTTTCGGCCATGATATCCGTGCGGTTTACACCCAGCCACCTCGCCCAGCCGGCAGGGGGAAAAAAGATAAAATCTCTCCAGTGCATTGTTTGGCAGAGTTGAACGGGCTTACCGTTAAAACGCCCCATAGTTTGAAAAATGATGGGGAACAGCTATATTTTGAGGCACTAAGGTTAGATGCCGCAATTGTGATAGCATATGGCCTTATTTTGCCAAAGGCATTTCTTCAAGCACCCCGTCTTGGTTGCATAAACATACACGCCTCAATACTTCCTCGTTGGAGAGGAGCAGCCCCAATACAACGCGCTATAATGGCCGGTGATTCCAAGACTGGCATTACCATTATGCAGATGGACGAACAATTAGATACTGGCCCTATGTTTACTAGAAGCGAAGTAGAGATCACAGACCAAACCACAGGAGAGACCTTACATCAATTACTATCCAATCTTGGTGCAGATATAATAAACACCACACTTAATGGCATTGATAACGGCGCCCTGGAGGCAGTAAAGCAGCCACTGTCGGGAGCCTCCTATGCGAGTAAACTCTCCCGGGATGACGGACATATAGATTGGAATAAGTCCGCACTGGAGATTGAAAAGTTAGTTAGGGCTCTATACCCCTGGCCCGGCGCTTGGACGGAAATCAATGGTTCAAGAGTCAAAATTTTTGAAACGCAGGTAACTCCAGCATCGAAGCAAATATCTCCGCCTGGGGAAACTGTTGATGACAATCTCACCATTTCGTGCGGTCAAGGCTGTCTTCGCTTATTGCGTTTGCAAAAAGAGGGAAAAAAAGTGATGTCCGCTACTGAATATCTAAACGGCAGTCCAATATCGAAAGGAACTAAGTTATCTTGAGAGCACTCCACTTCACTTAAGGGACCAGCGATGAGCCGCGTCTTTGTCTGCATCAATAGCTTTAACCCACTTGGAGCCTGAAGCCGTTTCTTCTAGCTTCCAAAATGGTGCTTTAGTCTTTAACCAGTCTATTAAAAAGTGGCATGCTTCAAATGCCTCTCCACGATGCGATGAAGCACATGCAACCAAAACGATTTGGTCACCTAAATCTAATTTTCCATACCTATGGATGATGAGACTGGCTTCAAGGTGCCATCTTTGATTCGCAATGGACTCAATATGTTCAAGTTGTTTTTCCGTCATCCCAGGATAGTGTTCAAGCGTCATAGACGAGATTTTTTCCGGCGCTGCAATATCGCGAACAAGCCCAACAAACGAAGTTAGGCCTCCTACTTTGTGATTGTTTTTTGTTAGTTTTGCTAACTCCAGTCCCATGTCGAAATCTTCTCGTTGCACCCTTATCAAAACATTAACCTCCGGTCACCGGCGGGAAGAAAGCAATCTCATCGCCTTTAGTAATTGCATTATCTAGATCAACATACTCCTGATTTACCGCAACGCGAATGAGGCTGAGATCACTGAAAACAGCTTTATAGCTTTCACCTCGATTGACTAGCCAATCTAAAAGAGCCCTCACATCATTTATTTCAGATGGGACGTCAACTGACTCCTCTGAGACGCCTAAGTTTGTCCTGATCCAGGCAAAATAAAGAAGTTTCATATCCCAAACTCACTAAATGGAAAATACTTCACGGTGTCTCCTTTCCTAATTCTTGTTGCCTCCTCCGATAATTCAACCAAGCCATCTGCAAAAACTAATGAAGAGAGTATTCCCGCACCCTCTTTTTTATACTTACGAAAAACTAGCCCTTCTTTTTCATTTTCATCTACTTTTACCCTAACGAACTCTTTCCGTTCTGGTTTTTTAGTGTAATCAAAATCTGCGCGACCAATAAGCGGTCGTGGATAAATGTCTTTAGCGCCAGAAAGATGAAGAATTATTGGGCGAGCAATTTTAAGAAAGGTTACCATCGCAGCAACAGGATTTCCAGGTAACCCAATAAAAAACGTTCCTTTCAATCGGCCGAGAGCAACAGGCCTCCCTGGTTTGATAGCTAATCTCCAAAATAGCAGTTGGCCTGTCTTTTCAATAAAGTTTTTTATATGATCTTCCTCACCAGTTGATACCCCTCCTGAAGTAATGATCAAATCTCTCTGTTGAAACGATGATGCTACCGCTTTTTCGATGAGGGCAGGTTTGTCAGGGATAATACCTATATCTTCCACTTCGCATCCAAGGGTTGTAAGTAAATTCATTAGAGTAAAACGGTTAGAGTCGTAAATTTTTCCTCTGGCGAGCTCTTCACCAGGATCTGTCACTTCATCACCTGTAGAAAATACAGCTACACGCAGTGGTTTTCGAACACTCAACAAAGCTTTACCTGTAGCTGCGGCCAATCCAATATCCTGCGGTCTTAATCGCATTCCTGCTTCTAGCACGCGCGTACCAGCGACTATATCCTCTCCTAACAACCGTCTATTCGATCCACGTTTTATCCCAGGCGGGATTATTACTTTTTCATTTTCAAGTTGGATGTCCTCTTGCATAAGAACGGTATCAGGATCTTCTGAGTTTGCGCCATGTGGCATCACAGCGCCTGTAAATATTCTCACTGCCTCCCCTCTTTTTTGTATACAATTTAAGGGCCTCCCAGCAGCAGCCTTTCCTATTACGGGCAATGCTGTGCTTCCCGTTTCATTTAAGTCATCAAAGAAAATTGAATAACCATCGACTGCAGAATTATTGTCTGCCGGAACATTTTCCAAGGCAATAACATCTTCTGCCAGAAATCTATTCAACGCTCTATTAAGTGAAATTTGTTCGGTCTCTGGTTTTATTGCAAGGCTCTCCAGTATAGATTGCAGAGCCTCGTCTATTCTGGTTAGCCTACCTCCAAAAGCAAAACAATCACTGGTTAATTGGACCATATTTTACGTCACTTTTAGTTTTAAAAATTCAATTATAAATTCCGATATCGCGTTGTAATCGCTTATATCAAACACAGGAATGTCGAGACCGGAAAGTTTTATATCGCTTACTACCATACATATTTTAGGGTCAGTTTGACAAATCAACTCTTTCCCAAGCTTGCCACGATGTACTTCCAATTTGCTGTGATTTTCCTTTTTAAATCCCTCTATAAGGACAAGATCTACTGGCTTTAATTTACTTAACAACTCATGCAAGTTCGGTTCGTTTTTCTCACGTTTTTCATGAATTAGAGCCCATCGATGTTTCGAAGATATAAGCACTTCTTGAGCTCCAGCTCGTCGATGTTCGTAGGAGTCTTTTCCTGGTTTATCTATATCAAAATTATGATGTGCATGTTTAATTGTGGAAACCGTTAACCCTTTTTTGGCAAAAGTCGGAATAAGATGTTTTACAAGTGTTGTCTTTCCGCTATTTTGCCAACCCGCTATACCAAATTTCTGCATCGCTGTATTCTTTTGAATTTAAACTCGAGTGGTTGGGTA
Organism: Rhodospirillaceae bacterium; assembly: GCA_002690995.1. Classification (GTDB taxonomy): domain Bacteria; phylum Pseudomonadota; class Alphaproteobacteria; order Thalassobaculales; family Thalassobaculaceae. The sequence goes on along the minus strand of NZGS01000143.1, from coordinate 25,588 downwards.
AAACTTAATCTTCTATGGTGTTGTTTCTAGGGCTTTCCGATGTAACGTGTAATAACCCGGACCTAAGGTAATCATATCCAGTCCAAATGGTAAGGAGTGCCGCGATCCAGAGACAAACCTCTCCTATTGATAAAGCCGGGATGGAAGTAGGACCCGCGTCGCCAATAATCAGAAAACCAATTGAAATCATTTGCAAGCTGGTTTTCCACTTGGCGAGTTTACTGACTGGCAAGCCAACTCTTATTTCTGCTAAGTACTCTCGTAGGCCTGACACCAAGATTTCCCTTAGCAAAATAACCAGTGCAGGAAGTACGGTCCACCCGGTAATGTAGTCAAAGGCGCAGAGTTCTAATAAACAGGCCCCCACTAACAATTTATCGGCAATAGGATCAAAGAGGCGTCCCATCGCAGTTTGATGGTTGAGATACCTTGCAAGGTATCCATCCAAATAATCTGTCAAGCAAGCAAAGCTATAGACTGCTAATGCAACCCATCTAAAGCCCGGACTACCAATCCAAATAAACCCTATAAGCAAAGGTATAATTGCTATTCGTGTCATCGTAAGAATGTTTGGCAAACTTTTCATCTGGCTATCTTAAGCTGAAAGTTTTTGAGACGAAATAGATTCCTTAGTTTTCGTTGCAATTGTTCGGGAACTCTAACATTCATGAAAATGGTGATAAATCTGTTTGGCAAGATTTTTACTTATTCCGTCTACCAGTTCCAAGTCCCTAAGCCCTGCTCTTGCGACGGCTCTTGCTGATCCAAAATGGAAGAGGAGTTCTTTCTTCCTTTTTGGTCCAACTGCCGGAATTTCATCAAGAATTGATCGTGTTAATGATTTAAAACGCCTTGCCCTATGGGTTTCTATAGCAAATCGATGGGCTTCATCTCGAAGCCTTTGAAGATAGTGTAATAGGGGATCGTTGGGCTCGAGGGAAAAAGCTCTTTTTCCAGATTGGTGGAAGACTTCTCTACCAGCATTACGGTCCGGTCCTTTTGCAATCGCGACAAAACAAATGTCAACTAGCTTAAGTTCCTCAGCAACTTCCAAAGAAGTTGAGAGATGCCCAGCTCCACCATCAATTAAAACCAAATCTGGTTTTACCGTTGTTTGGCCGCTCTCCAAAGAATTTGCAACCTTTGCGAACCTACGTCGTAATACTTGCCGCATCATGTAATAGTCATCACCACCCGCTTTTACTCTATGAGCGGTCTTAACTCTCAAATTTTCAGGTACTTGTGGATACGGATCCTTTATTAGCGCGTCTTGAATATTGAATTTTCTATAGGAATTTTTCTCGAAACCATCTGAACCAGCCACGATCATGGCGCCTACAGCGTTTGTTCCTTGGATATGGCTATTATCGAAGACCTCTATCCTTTCTGGTATTTTTGGAAGGCCAAATATTTCAGCTACACGCTTAAGTAGACTTAATTGCGTTGTTTGCGTAGCGCGATTACGAGCTAGGGCGTCCTTTGCATTATCTTGCGCATGGAGGATAAGCTTCTTTAATTCCCCCTTTGCAGGTACTATCAACTTCACTTTACCGCTTGACCTTGATGAGAGCGCCTCAGTCAACAAACCAGCGTTGCGAACATTATTGCTCAAAAGAAGTCGCCGCGGCACCTGCTTATTTTCATAAAACTGGCCCAAAAAGGCCTCTAGAATAGATTCTTGTTCGTCAATTATGTGATGACGCGGAAAATAAGCCCTATTCCCAAGGTTTCTTCCTCCCCTAAAGAAAAAAACTTGAACACAACTAAATCCTTTTTCGGTATGTAAAGCAATGACGTCGGCGTCGGTTACACCTTTTACATTAATATCTTGCTTTGATTGTATTTGAGTTAGTCCGTGAATTCGATCACGATAAATTGCTGCTCGTTCGTAATCTAAATTTTTACTAGCCGCCTCCATACGCACAGAAAGTGTTTTTTGGACGGAGACAGTGTCACCAGACAAAAAAGAACGAGCCTGATTTACTAAATCCATATACTCGGCTTTTGTAACATAATTCACACAAGGAGCCGAACAACGCTTTATCTGGTACTGAAGACATGGGCGTGTTCGGTTTTTGAATACGTTATCGCTGCAGTTTCTTAACAAAAAAGCTTTCTGCAATGCCGTTAAAGATCTGTTTACGGCTCCTGCAGAAGCGTAGGGACCGAAATAATTGCCTGGTCGCCTTTGGGATCCGCGGTGTTTAATCAATATTGGCCAATCATCGTCTTGTGAGAGATATATATGGGCAAACGATTTATCATCGCGGAGCAAAACGTTGAAGCGGGGTTTGAATTGTTTGATCAGGTTACTTTCTAACAACAATGCTTCAACTTCTGTATGTGTTGTAATTATTTCAAGCTTTCGCGTTTCACTCACCATCCTCAATATTCGTTGTGATATGCGCTCCGGTTTGGTGTAACTTACGACGCGCTTTTTTAGATTTACTGCCTTCCCAACATACAGAACATTTCCTCCTTCATCGAGCATACGGTAGACACCCGGTTTTTGGGGCAACGAGGGGATCTGCGATTTTATTAAATCTCTTCCGGTTTGGATGTTAGTTTTCTGCACTTTTTCGTCAGAATCAATGGAGGATTTAGTGTCCAAGGGGCCTTCTTTCCTGGTTCAAATTTAGAATTTGACGATCCCAAATTTTAGCTCAATAGAGGAAAAAAAAGAAGCTGCTTTTTAATCCACCATGGCTGTGGACAAAGCTGGGGATAAGCTGATGAGATATCGATTATCGTCACAGATACCCTCAAAATTTACATTTTGCTTAAAATATAGGCACTGTTTTTAACCTATTGAAAAATAATGCTTTTTTTCTTTTACGTTTCATCCTTCTATTTTCATTGCTGACATGATGTGATTTTTATCGCTAAAAAATACAAAATTTGGAAACTGTGTACAATCAGTCCCTTCATTTACAATATTCCTCATGATATCTGCCAGTTTTTGCGTATTTAGAACGTACTAACTGATATAAATAAAGGTTTTTTTTCTATATTGAATATCGACTACAACTTAGTATTTACTTGATTTAAAAATTAATTTCTAAAAAAATAAAGTTCTTTATTTGGCAAGACCCTTTTTTAGTGCTGTTATTTGATAATTATTTCTTATTAGCTAGTTTGAAATCGTGAAACCCATAAATAAATCAGCAATCGTAACCGGAGCGGCGAAACGCATTGGAGCGGGAATTGCAAAGGCTCTAAGCAGCGAGGGATGGTTTGTCTATCTGCATTATAATTCTTCAAGCGAGGAAGCAAAACAGGTTCTTCATGAAATCAAAAGCAGCGGCGGTGATGGCCAATTGATAAATATGGATTTAAGCTATCCAGATTGCGGTGAACAAATAATCAATCAAATTGATAAGGCTGCGCCACCAGTCGAATTATTAGTAAATAATGCCGCTAGGTTCGAATACGATAATATATCGAATATTAATAGTGTATCGTTGGATCAACACTATTTTGCCAATGTTCGAGGCCCAATACTTCTTAGCAAAGCTTTCTTTGAGTTAGTAAAAAAAGGGAAGCAAGGCTGTGTTATTAATATTCTCGATAATAAAATCTTCGCCCTCAATCCAGATTATCTATCATACACAATTAGTAAAGCCGCGTTACAATGCGCAACAGAGACATTTGCTATGGCAATGGCTCCCCATGTCCGTGTTAATGGTATTGCACCAGGGATAACGCTTGAAAGTGGCGGACAAGGAGAGAGTAGTTTCCAAAAAGGGCAAAAAATGAGCCCTATTGGTAAAGTTTCCTCGGTCGAGGACATTATAAAGGCACTTTTCTTTATTGTGAATACAACATCTCTAAATGGTCATATAATCACGATTGATGGCGGACAACGATTGCAAAAACTCGACAGGGACGTGGCTTTTTTGTGATCCCTAACATCGGATTTTAGTCTTATGGCAGATATTATTACAAAACTTTTTCTAGAAGATTTAGAGGTATTGGTAGACATTGGTATTCATGATTTTGAAATCAATAAACCACAACGTCTTCAGATTTCGGTGAGCGTTTCACTAGACCCAACTCAAATTGATGATGCAGATGAGATAGGGGCGACCTTTGATTATGACTTTATAAGGTCCGAGATTAAAGAACTGGTCAGCAGCAGGAGGTTCAACCTACAAGAAACACTCTGCCGACTCATCCTCGAAAAGATCACTATAGAAAAAAGTGTTGTGGGAGCCACGGTTACCACAAAAAAAATCGATGTATATCCCGACTGTGCAGGTGTTGGAGTTCAAATGACTTATACCGCTTAATATTTTTGTATATATATTATTATTTGGAGCTTATACCAGCATGATAAAAATCCTAGCCATCACAGATATTCACCACGGCCAAGCGTTCGAAACAAAAAAGAGTGGCTCGGCTTTATCATTATTAGACCGTTTTGTGCAGCATGCAAATCAAACTAAGCCTGATTTCATAGTTGACTTGGGCGACAGGATCAATGACGTCGATCAGACAACTGACTATCGATTGATGCAAGAGGTAGCAGAGAAATTTAGACAAATTTCCATTCAAAGAGAGCATGTTTTGGGAAATCATGATGTTGCATTCCTAAGCAGTAAAGATAACGAAACCCTTTTAAATGCCCCCGTAGAAAGTAGAAGCTTTGTTATGAGGAATTGGCATTTTATTTTTTGGTCACCCGATACACAATATTCTACAAAATCCGGTTTTCCTCAGGATACTAAAGCAGTTGATTGGTTGGAAACTAAGCTTAATAAGCATTCGGGACCAACCGCTCTTTTTTGCCATGTTCCTCAAGTTGCTGGAAATTTAGACGGGAATTATTGGTTTGAACAGAATCCCTGGGCAGCTGCCCTTCCTTATAAGGATCGCGTCCTGGATATTCTTGCAAATCATCCGGGCATTCAGATTACTTTCGGTGGCCATTTACATTGGCCGAGATTAAATACATTAAATGGAATACATCACATTACCCTTCCTTCAATAATAGAGAGTTTCTTTTCAGGAGGAGCAGCCTGCGGCTCTTGGGCAGAGATATGCATCTCAGACGATCTAGCAATAAAGATTAACGGTCATCAAAACCTGGAATGGAGATTACCTCTGAGAAAATATGGCGATAAATGGCCAACCCCAAGAATGGCTTCAAGGTAGAACGACCTTAGTTTTTTAACTGCAAGAGGCACCGCCTAGAACACAAAATTTCGAACAGTGTTGATGATTTAAATATATCTTTTTACTAGCCTCAGACAGAGTTTTTCCTAATTCAAATTCCCTCTCGTACGGTAGTAGAGTACATGAGACGACAATGGGTCTTTTTTGTCCTTTTCGTTTTATAACCATTCGCGAAGATGCACACATTTGTGTTTCAGGTCTAACAGAGAGGATCTCCCAGCAATTCGTAGTTATTTCCGGTACATCCACTGTGATATCCATTTCGGGAAAGATAACTAACTCACTAGGATTATATGCATCTAGTCGCAGACCAAGCTCGTCAAACAAGGTTTTATAACCTTCACGGCACTCGTTATCGCTTTCTTGTGACAAACTTCGACCAGCGACATTTATTATATATTTATTATCTCTCAACCACTTCAAACCTTTTATCATCGGATCCCAAGTTCCAACGCCTCGCTCAACTTCATGCAGGTCTTTGTTGTAATGATCTATAGATACCCGAAATACTATTTTTTTAGCGCCAAAAACTTTTTTCAACTGCAGCAGCCCACTGATTTTGTTTTGCAGCGGCTTCATAGCATTCGTTAACACCATAGTTGAAAGGTCTCGCCTCTGACATTCCTCCAGCATTTTTAAAAAGTCAGGGTTTAAAAACGGCTCGCCACCTGTGAAGCCGATTTCACAGGTTTTGCCCGAAAGTTCCTCCAATTCGTCAAGAAACTCAACGACATCAGCGAAAGAAAGATAAACCAGTCGATCATTTTTTGGCGAAGATTCTATGTAACAATTCGAGCACGCTATATTACAGAGTGTACCTGTATTGAACCATAGTGTTTTGAACCCATTAAATTCAACGAAAGCTCTTTGATATCCATCTCTTGTTATTAGCGGGTTGGAAAATTTTACCAACATATTTGTCATGATAATCCTTATATTGTCTATTTTCGACTAAAGCCCTTGTAAAAGTTGCCGCTACTTCCACGTCTTAATTTATAATGCTAACGTTGGCCTTCCTGATCGCAAGCGGTTACATCTTTTACTTTACCAAAAAAACATTTACAGGCAATTGATGAACGAAAATCAAGGTATTAATCGACCAGACAGTTCTGCAGAGAACCAGGCGCGCCGTCACGACAAGTTTTCGCAAAAATTAGTCGGCGCTACCACTCCCGACCTTAAGTCATCTGTTGCCAAGCAAGACGCTGGCCGTGAATTTAAAATCGTATCAGAATTTAAACCATCCGGGGATCAACCGTCAGCTATTTTTGAATTAACAGATGGCTTAAAAAACTCAGCATGGGATCAAGTTCTCTTGGGTGTAACTGGCTCTGGAAAAACATTTAGCATGGCTCACGTCATACAAAATGTGCAACGGCCCACTTTAATCTTAGCGCCCAATAAAACACTAGCTGCTCAACTTTTTGGGGAAATGAAAGCTTTTTTCCCAGACAATGCCGTAGAGTATTTTGTTTCCTATTATGATTATTATTTACCTGAAGCTTATGTTCCCCGTACTGATACATACGTCGAAAAGGAAGCTTCTATCAATGAACAAATAGATCGAATGAGGCACTCTGCGACACGAGCTCTGCTGGAACGTGAAGACGTAATAATTGTCGCTTCCGTGTCCAGTATCTATGGCATTGGAGCAGTTGAGACATATGGAAATATGACCGTTATACTTAAGGTTGGGTCATCTCTGGAACTCCATGACCTGCGGAAACGGCTTGTGGAGCTGCAATACCGCAGAAACGATACGAACTTTCAGCGCGGTTGTTTTAGAGTACGGGGCGACACCTTAGAGATTTTTCCTGCTCACCTAGAGGATAGAGCCTGGCGGCTTTCTTTTTTTGGAGAAGAACTAGAAGGCATTGAGGAGTTTGATCCCCTGACTGGCGAAAAGACATCAGAATTAGAGCAAGTCAGGGTCTTTGCCAACTCGCACTATGTGACCCCAAAACCTACACTTAACCAGGCAATCAATGAAATAAAAATCGAATTAAAAGCCCGTCTTAAAGAGCTGCACGAAAACAATCTGCTACTGGAGGCACAACGCCTAGAACAAAGAACTACATTTGATCTGGAAATGATAGCTGCCACAGGTTCATGCGCCGGAATTGAAAATTACTCTCGATATCTCTCTGGAAGAGAGGCCGGTCAGGCACCGCCTACTCTTTTCGAATACTTACCCGAGAATGCCCTTTTGATGGTGGACGAAAGCCACGTGACGGTACCGCAAATAGGCGCAATGTATAAGGGGGACTTTGCTAGGAAATCAACCCTGTCACAATATGGATTCCGACTTCCCTCTTGCTTGGACAACCGTCCATTAAAATTTGAAGAGTGGGACGTGATGCGCCCCCAAACAATTTTTGTTTCTGCAACTCCAGGTCCCTGGGAGTTAGAAAAAACAGCTGGTGTATTCACTGAGCAGCTGGTGAGGCCAACGGGTCTAATAGATCCAGTTTGCATAGTTCGGCCAACAAAAAGCCAGGTAGACGATGTTATAGCCGAGTGTAAGAACTGTGCGGAGCTTGGACAACGTGTTCTTATAACAACACTCACAAAAAGAATGGCCGAAGACTTAACCGAATATATGTTAGAGGCGCAAGTTAAGGTCCGGTACATTCACTCAGATATTGATACGCTCGAGCGAATTGAAATTATACGTGATTTAAGATTGGGTGTTTTCGATGTATTAATAGGAATAAATTTACTTAGGGAAGGATTAGACATTCCGGAGTGTTCACTCGTGGCAATACTAGATGCGGATAAGGAAGGATACTTAAGATCACGCACCTCATTAGTACAAACCATAGGGAGAGCTGCTCGGAACGTCGATGGGCGGGTGATACTTTATGCGGACAACCTTACGGGAAGTCTCGAATATGCCATAAATGAGACGGACCGTCGCCGCAAAAAACAAAGTGAATACAACTTAAAACACGGTATTACCCCGGAGTCGGTAAAAAAGAATATTGGTGACATTCTTGAGAGCGTCTATGAACGAAGCGACCGAATAACAATTGATGCCGGCGAAAGTGGCAGCGAGCTGGTAGATAAAGATTTAAAAACAATCATAAAGGAATTCGAAGTCCAAATGAAAGAATCTGCCGCAAACTTGGAGTTCGAGGAAGCTGCGCGCTTAAGAGATGAAATTAAACGCCTGGAGGCCGCGGAGCTTGGCATGACTATAGATGGCAAGCCATTACCGAGAGGCGGAGTGATAAGATTATCGTCGGCCAAGTCTTCTAAGGCTAAGAATATTGCTCCAAACCCGAGGAAATATGGACAAAAACAGCGCGCGCGACGATGATAATCAACGGAGATATTAGAATGGGCAGAAATATCGGTTTAATTACGGGCGCAGCATCAGGAATAGGACTGAAAACAGTAAAACGTTTACTAACAAAAGGTTGGGAAATCTATGGTCTCGACAATGATAAAAATGGTTTGGAGCAGTCTTCAGAAGAGATAGATAATTCTGACTATATTACAAAACCATGTGACTTAAGAAGTGAAGAAGCTCTTAAAAAGAGTTTTGCCGAGATACAGAGTAATCAACAAAAAATTAATGCACTAATCGCGTGCGCGGGCGTTTTGAAACTGGGGACACTGGAAGATATGTCTACAGAAGATTTTGATTCAGTATTTGATATTAACGTTAGAGGTTTGTGGTTATCTGCAAGAGAAGCTCTCCCCTTTTTGAAAAATGCAGCCAGTCGCGGCGAACTTTCTAGAATTATTTTACTGTCGTCAGTTTCAGCATTGCGACCTAAAATAGATAGTGGGGCTTACTCAGCGTCGAAGGCGGCCGTTAGTCAGCTCACTAGGGTGCTCTCTGTTGAATGCGCAAAGTATGGAATTACGGTGAACGCCATAGCGCCAGGAACTGTAAATACACCTATGGTGAACAAAAAGAGTACTCCCCAAAGCCAAGGAAGTTGGAGACCGTCTGGTCCTTCTCCCCTCGGTAGAATTGCCGAGCCATCAGATATAGCAAATGTAATTGAATTTCTTTTGTCAAAAGAAGCATCTTATGTAACAGGAACGACAATACCCGTCGACGGTGGTACACAGGCTGCTTTCATACCGCCAATTTAATTTAATAATTCTAGTAATTAAATTTAGAAAACTGCCCAAAACCATACACAATATTATCGTATTTTTGATATGATAGTTTAAGAAATTAATAGCTTTCTTTTGGATGAACGTATTATGTCGGACCCCGAAAAAGAAAATGAAGCCGAATTATCAAGAGAGAAGTTGCTTGATAAAATCAAGATTCTAGAGGATAGACTTTTACAGAAAGAAGAATTGGTTGGAATCTTGAAGGAGTATAACCAAAAATTTATCAGGCAATCAGAAAAACTGACAAGCATCCTCGAAAAACAACAGCAAAACGGATTGAACGAACGTGAACAATTCCTACTTAGGAAAGTTGAACAAGTAATTTCCAAAAACAGTTCCGGGACTGACTATGAGGAGAGCGCAATTAGCGATATCAAACGGTCGGTTACAGGGCATGAAATCCTAAGCTCTTTTTCAGCTACTGAAGACCCTATAACTTCCGCTGCAAAAGAGATTGAGTTTTACCGAGATTTTTATAACGTAGAAGATACGCGGGATAGCAAGGTAGATTCAAAATCATCGAATACTACCAATCCCTTCCAAAAGACGATTGAACGAATAAAAACTTCGGAATTATCTGAAAACGATCAGGGTCAACTTCAATCACCCCCGAGAAATTTAATGACTGAATCACGGGGAGATGAGCTTGATGAGTCTATTAACAAAACAATGAACTCTCATTCCTCAGCGAAACCTAAAGGACGTTTTAAAATCCGTTGAACACTTTCACTAAAACAGGGCTTATTCTATCACCACGCTAACGGAACCAAGTTTTCCAAAGTCAGCAACCACATTATCACCTTGTTTAATTGGAATGGGTGTTGTGCAACTACCCGTTGTCACCACAGCTTTATTATTTATTGGTATTTTGTTTTGAGAAAGCTCGTTAATTAACCATGTCAACGCGGTTATTGGATGGCGTAAGACATTGGCCCCAGAACCAAAAGTTTTTGTACCACGGCTCGTTGATATTGTGACTTTTTGCTTAGCCAAGTCAGTTTCTCTCCAATTAAATTCCACTTTATTTCCGATTATAAAATGATGCGCGCAAGCATTATCTACGATCAATTTATTCTCTCCTACTTTCTCAAAATGCTCAAATCGAGAATTTGGTAATTCAATCGCTAGATGAAGCTTATCAATTGCTTCTAATACCTCATTTTCGGTGTAAAGGCCTTGTTTTGGTTGCAAACGTTTGCCCATACTAAATGCAAACTCGGGCTCAGCGACTGCCATCCTATTGTTTTCAAATATGAGTTTAGACCCGGATCTATACGTATTTTCATGCAACAAAAGTCCCGCGATAGGCCCGCTAACCCCAATATGTTTTTGTCCGGCTTCACTTGTCGCCGCGATCTTCCATCCAAAAATAGGTTTTGAACTCAAGCCTGCATATTCCATTTGAATTTGATAGGCCTCTAATCGGTTGGATGGCGCTAAATCTTCCGGAAAATCCTTCACTGCATGACCATTTTGCCATGCTTCCCAGATGAGACTTGAGGCTCCCTTTTTTTGGCTTTTGCTTATCACTGTAATCCCCTCTTAACCCTACCAATTTTCGGCATGTGGTCGTATCTCCACATCAAAACTCCACGCCCCCTTTGACTGATTTGCAACATGGAAGACTTCATCAGCTATTTCTTCTGGTTTTATAAAAAAATCATCTGGTTTGTCGGGATATCTCTTGCGCGTCCACCTTAAATCGATAACCGCATCTATAGTGACGTATGCGACATGCACGCCTTTAGGACCGGCCTCCCGAGCAATTGATTGTGCTAGTATTCGTTGAGCTGCTTTCGTCGGAGCGAAAGCCGCATAGCCGGCTCGCCCCCGGTGGGCGGCCGTATTACCGGTACAAATCAATGAACCATAGCCTGCCTCCATCATTTTAGGCAGAGTGAATTGCGCTAGATGTAAAAGGGCCATCGTGTTGACCTGAAACGTTTTTTCAAGATCACTAGGAGCGATTTCCACAAATGTCCCCCTGGCCCCAGACACGGCATTATGAATAACAACAGACGGATGCCCTAGATCTTTGGTAATTTTTTTCAAAGTTTCTTTTAAGGCTGTCGTGTCTGTAACATCGCAAGAAAAGGCGTGCGCATTTTCAATTTCGCTTTCAAGTTGTTCAAGTCGGTCACCCCGACGAGCTAACATCGCTACCGAGTAGCCCGAGTCCGCGAATTTACGTGCTATTGCATTTCCAGTTCCCCAACCAACACCTGTAATGACGCAAGTTTTCTTACTCAAAATGATCTCCATCTGCTCTTTAAACTTCTAAATGATAATTTATAGAGTCAAGCACAGGGATCCTAAATATGATTCCATTCTAATCAGCTTTATTTGAACATTTTTCAATGCAACGATGAGCACGTTTTAAAAACACAGATATATTGGGTGCGCACTTTACGATCATTCGGGTGCATCAAAGTTATTGGGAGTTAACAAAAATGTCTGATTACATACAAACGGCTCTTATTACGGGCGCTGGAAACGGAATTGGCCGTGCTACGGCAATAGCTTTGGCTAAGTCTGGTCGAAAAGTAAGCTGTGCCGATATTAAAATGGATGACGCGCAACGAACTGCTGATGCGATAAAGCAGCAAGGGGGAACTGCGCATGCGGTAAGTGCAGATGTGGGGTCAATCTCTGAAATTGAGCTCATGATAAAAGAAACTCTGTCTATTTGTGGATCGCTAGACATCATCGTGAACAATGCCGGCGTTACTCGAGCAGCATATATCATGGATCTCACCGAAGAGGATTGGGATAGAATTCATAGGGTCAACGCAAAGGGTGTTTTCTTTTGCCTACAGGGCGCCGCTCGACAAATGATTGAGCAAGGTCTAGGGGGTCGAATAATCAACATAGCATCCATTGCCGGGAAAGGTTTCTCGGGTACATCAAACGCCGCTTATTCAGCGAGTAAAGGAGCTGTAATTAGTCTAACCCGTACTGCTGCCCAGCAACTTGCAAAACATGATATAAACGTCAATTCCATTTGTCCGGGCGTTACCACAACTGAAATAGTTGAAAAACTCTCAGTAGATAGGGCAAAGGCCCAAGGTATTACTAAAGAGGAAATGATGAAAGAGATGAGTAAAGACATACCGCTTCAACGCGCTAATGAACCCGAAGATATCGCGGCAATGGCCGTATTTTTGGCGTCAAATGGTGCCCGAAATATCACAGGGCAATCCTTCAACGTAGACGGCGGATTAATAACCAGTTGATAATGCTTTTACCGATTCAATAGTTATGTATAGTCATTAATAAAATTTTTAGTGTTAATTTTTAAAAAAATAGTCAGGATGGACTAGTTGGCGATAAAGAAGAAGATATCTAAGGCCACGATATTTCAAACTGTGCGTTCTAGCTTAATTAATGCTGTTAACTCCCGTGATTTAAAAATTGGCGAAAGACTGCCAACCGAAGCAGAGCTGGCTATTTTTTTTGGTGCTTCGCGGCCAACGATTAATAAGGTCCTACGTTCTCTAGCTCAGGACGGCTTCCTCGAGACGCGAAAAAGAGGTGGTACAATAGTATTGGGGCCAAAAGGGATTAACATCTCGTTAATGGAGATAGCTGACCATGTATCAAAAATCGAAAAGTCCTATCATTTCGTCCTCGAAAAATGTTTTAAAGGCAGCAATGGGTCTGGGGGTATCCACTGGCCGGGTGTTATCGAGGAAACGCCCATATTTGTGATTGAATGCGTACACTTCAGTGATAATATTCCAATACAACATGAAAGGAGGTTTATTAATCTTCATTCAGCGCCCGAGGCTGACTCGGTTGATTTTTCATCCGTTTCCCCGGGTATATGGATCAAGAATTACATTCCTTTTCCTACCGTAACACAAGAGTTAGGGGCTGTCGGGGCAGGCAATTCACTGTCGGATTTACTTCGCGTGCGACGGGCAACTCCTTGTATTGGCATACGGCAACTTATTAAAAAAAATGATGAATTTATTAGCTTTGCAGAACTTACCTCGCCGGCCGGACGTTTTCAAATTTACAGCCTGTATGAACCATAGGCACTTGATTTTAAAATGAATAAGCGCACATCTTCTATAATCGATTTCTGAGGATGAAAAATGAACGGTATGGTTAGTGAAGAGGCGCGGGAATGGATTGGCAAATCCGACGACCCAATTGAGGTAGAGGTTTCCCGCCGCGATATTATAAAATACTCGGTCGCTACAGAACAAATATTAGATAAATTCACTAATGGCGACGAGGCACCTCCAATGTTTGTGGCTGGTTTGTCCCGCGAAATAGTTCCCATTGATGACCTAGAGTCGGACGGCCTGCCACCTGCTTCGCTCGTGCCTGATTTACCCTTAAAAAGGGTAATGGCGGGAGGCGTATCATTTCGCTTCCATCGCCCAGTTAAACCAGGCGATGTGCTTGTATTTAATCGAACACTATCCAACATCGTTGGGAAAAGAGGAAAAACCGGCCCCCTTATTTTTGTCACCTATTCCATCACTTGCAAGACAAAGGATGGTGAAGCTGTGTTAGACCACGAACAGACACGTATTCTGAGGTAAGAAAAGATGAAGATCGCAAATCTTTCCGTTGGCCAACAACTGCCCACACGACATTTCAAGGCTTCTAACGTTTCGCTGTTTTGCTACAATGCAGCAATTTGGAACCCCCATCGTATCCACTACGATGAAAAGTACACAAAAGAAATAGAAAATCACCCAGAGATTGTTATAGATGGGCCACTTCAAGGAGATTGGCTAAGTCAGACGGTTACGAATTGGATCAGTGATGATGGAAACCTACTGGAGTTCTCTTATGAAAACAGGCGAGCTTCTTACTTGGGAGAAACTCTCTCCTCGGGAGGACAGATAAAATCCATCGATTATGACACAAACATCATTGAAGTAGTTCTTTACATAAAAAATGAAAAAGCTGAGGTCACAACACCGGGCACCGCAAAAGTTAAAATAAAAAACTGAATATTAAACTAAAAAAATTAATAATATATCTACAATAAACAAAAGTTCCGGGGAATTAGATGTTGGACTTTTCTACAATCGCTGAGACACAACCACTATTAATAGTTGACGATGACGAACCTTTTAGGAACCGCCTTGCTCGCGCTATGGAGAAGCGCGGCTTTGCTGTAACAACAGCGGCATCGGTCGCAGAAGGTTGCGACGTGGCCCGCCGCGATAAACCTACTTACGCTGTATTGGATTTGCGTCTAGAAGACGGAAGTGGCTTAGAAATAGTAAAAGAGTTGCAGGGCTCTCAACCCGAGGCACGAATTATTGTCTTAACGGGGTACGGCAATATCGCGACCACTGTAGCGGCCGTTAAAGCTGGCGCAATTGATTATTTGCCCAAACCAGCTGACGCTGATGCAGTTGCTGCAGCGTTACTTGAGCGTGAAAACGCACTACCTCCACCTCCAGAAAACCCGATGTCCGCAGATAGAGTTAAATGGGAGCATATCCAAAGGGTCTTCGAGCAGTGTGGACGTAATGTGTCCGAAACAGCCAGAAGGTTAAGAATGCACCGACGCACTCTTCAACGTATTCAAAACAAACACGCCCCAAGGGGTTAAACGGCCTTAACTCTGGACAGCTCCTCCCGCGTCTAGGCTTGCGTACGAAGCTAATACGCACCTGCCCCGGCTGCCTTAACTCTGATATATGTTAATTATAAACGGCACTATGGCGTTATATCAAAATGTCGTTTAACCTTCTCGATATGTAATAGACGAGTCGGAGTTGTAATGGAAGAGACGCCCACATTAATCATTCGCAACGGAACTATCATTGACGGCTCTGGTGGCCAAGCTTATGAAGCGGATATTGAAGTTACCGGCTCTAAAATAAGCCATATCGGCCAATCTCACATAAAAGCCGACTATGAAATAGATGCGAGCGATCGAATTGTCACGCCCGGCTTTGTAGATATTCATACCCACTATGATGCGCAAGTTACATGGGCTAATCAAATAACTCCTTCCTCCTGCAACGGGGTAACATCCGTGTTAATGGGCAATTGTGGTGTTGGTTTTGCTCCGGTTAACCCGGATCAGCACGACATGTTAATTTCTTTGATGGAAGGCGTTGAAGATATACCCGAAGTTGTTCTTAGCGAAGGGCTGCCTTGGACCTGGGAAACTTTTGCTGACTATCTCGATACGTTGGAAGACAGAAGTTTTGATGTTGATGTTGCAACGCAGGTCCCTCACGCAGCTTTAAGAGTTTATGTAATGGGCAAACGCGGTGCTAACCGTGAACCCGCTTCTTCCGAAGATAGAGCAAAAATGGCTAAATTAGCAGCTGAAGGTATCCAAGCTGGCGCCTTTGGATTTTCTACATCCCGACTGCTACAACACCGCACGGCTGAAGGCGAGCCAATTCCTTCTTATGGCGCCGCGGAAGAAGAACTCCAAGAAATTGCAGGAGCTATCTCAAAGGTCGGCCGGGGCTGGCTGCAAGTTGTTGCTGATTTCGGGGAAAGCCAAGAATCCGAGTTCTCCATGCTAAAACGGCTAGTAGAAAAGTCCGGATTACCTCTTACAATGACGTTACTTCAACGCGACTCTTGGCCAAACGAATGGTCTGAACTTTTAGAGAAGATAGAAGCGGCAAATGCTGAAGGACATTTGATAACTGGCCAAGTAAGAGGCCGCCCAACAAGTACTCTTCTTGGTTTCGAACTTTCTGAAAATCCTTTCTTAGGTTGCCCAAGTTGGAGTGAAGTAGAAGCTTTGGATATAAAAGCTAAATTTAAAGTATTAAGTGACCCAGCGTTCAGAGAACGATTAGTTAACGAACCAGGTGGAACGAAAGAACAAATTGCAAGATACCGTGATTGGGATAAAATTTTTCTGCTTGGGAATCCACCTCAATACGAGCCTCTTCCAGAAAGCAGCATTGCTTCACTTGCAAAAAAACAAAACACAAGTCCTGCTAAGATAGCTTTTGATTTAATGATGGAAGATGAGGGAAAAACAATACTGTATCACCCTATGTCAAACTATAGTGCTGGTGACATGTCCTGCGTTCATTCGATGCTACAGCACCCTAATACATTAATGGGGCTAGGAGACGGCGGAGCACATGTTGGAATAATGTGTGATGCAACAGACATGACGCATGCCCTAACACACTGGACCCGCGATCGAACACGAGGGGACTTACTTCCAATTGAAAACATTATTCAAAGAATGACGTACAACAATGCTCGAGCAATCGGCCTTAACGACAGAGGGTTAATTCGAGCGGGCTGCAAAGCCGATATTAATGTCATTAATTATGATCAACTTCAACTTGATGCACCGAAGATACATTACGATCTTCCTGCAGGGGGAAAACGTCTTATCCAAAAGGCAACCGGATATGACCACACTATTTTATCCGGCGTGCCAGTATGGGTGAACGGCAATCCAACCGGTCAATTGCCTGGCAAACTTTTACGAAGTCTATAAAATTTAGGTCGTTACTGAGATGCGAGCAAGTTGGTATGAAAAAACCGGACCGGCAATAGATGTGCTCCAAATTGGCAAGATGGAAACGCCGGAAGCATGTGATAATGAGGTTAGGATTAAAATATTTGCTTCCGGTGTAAACCCCGCAGATGTGAAACTCCGGTCTGGTCAATCTAGCTATGGTTATAATTTTGATAGGGTAATCCCGAATAGTGATGGTGCAGGTATCATTGACCAAGTTGGCCCGGGGGTATCTAAAAACCGCATTGGCCAGCGTGTTTGGCTATTCAACGGGCAACGCCTAGGCCGCGCTTTTGGAACCGCCGCCGAGTATATTTGTATCAATGTTAATTATGTAACAGAGTTACCGGACCATGTTTCTTTCGACGAAGGTGCTACATTAGGTATTCCAGGATTAACCGCATATCATAGTGTTTTTGCCGACGGCTCGGTTAACGGAAAAACCATCCTTATTACTGGCGGAGCCGGCGCCGTGGGTTTTTATGCTACTTCCCTTGCTTCTTGGGGAGGCGCTAGCGTGTTATGTACTGTAAGCGGCGATCAAAAAGCTAAACGTGCTCTGCTGGCAGGGGCAGAAAATGTAATAAATTATAAAACAGAGGATGTGGCTGAAAGGGTCGATGCCTATACGAAAGGCAAAGGTGTAGATCGCTTAATCACCGTAGATTTTGGTGGAGACCTTCCCTGGATGACCTCTATTATGCGACAGAATAGTTGTGTATCCGCTTATGCTTCAGATTCAGATAAGATGCCAAGGTTAGATTTTTTCTCGTTTATGAGAAGAAATATACAAATCCGTCCCTTTATTCTAAATTCGCTTCCACAACAGGAGCTTAGTAGTGCTTGTTCCGGCATAAATCGCTGGCTCGTTGAAAAACCAAGCTCATTACGGCCTATCGCCAAAAAGTTTTCCTTGGAAGATATTATAGAAGCTCACGAACTTGTGGAAAGTTCGACTAAATTTGGGACCGTTATAGTAAACCCTTAAACTTCTTACTTAGCACAACTAGAAACGGTCCAATCTATAAGGTGTCATATCTATGTTAAGTGGCTGGTTTGAAGCAAGTGCGGCAATCATTCTCCCCGTCATTGGCGCGCCAGTTAAACCAAGATGAGCATGGCCAAAACCGTAAAAAAGCCCCGGGTACCCTGGAACTTCTCCGATATAGGGCACCGAGTCTGGCGGAGAAGGTCGTCTTCCCATCCATTCTTGAACAGACGACGTATTGAGTTTAGGGAAAAGCGATTTAGCGTGGTCTTTAAAGATGAAAGCGCGTTTATAGTTAGGAGGCGCATCAACACCGGCAAACTCAGCCGTACCCGCACTCCTCATTCCCATTTCCATAGAGCTTGAAACAAATTTATTATCTGCATCTAATATTGAGTTTTTTAAAGTCACGTCTGGTTCTTTGAAAATGAGATGATAACCACGCTCTGCCTCAAGCAGCACATTTACGCCAAAATCTTTTAAGAGTTTTGCTGACCAAACTCCCGCTGTCAAAACAAGTTTTGATGCCTGCTTGTTGCCATTATCGGTGACAATTTCATACCCCCCATTAGTGAGAGGAACTATCCTCTTTACTTCTGCTTTAAAATATTTAACTCCCTGCGCTATGGCTTTTTCGGCAATAACTTTACCGAGCCGGCCTGGGTTTGTTGTCCTACCTTGACCATTAATCAAGACACCATTTTGTATAGAGGGCGAAAGGTCTGGTTCTAATTCTCGTGCCTCGTCCCCAGTAATTGCTTGAATTGGTACTCCCCGTTCCCTACGCAACTTCCATTCGAGTGTCTCTAAATTCATCTTAGTCTTACTACGTGTCACAAAAACATAAGAGCAATCCTCAATTAAGTTTTCGTGCCCTGTACCCTTTAATAATTGCTTGTATAAATCAAGATTGGGTCGATTTAGATTAAGCATAGCGTCCGCTATTGCCGGTAATTTCTCAACACTACCAGACTTTAGGAACTCAACTAACCAAGGTAACATCCGAGGGAAGTACGACCACCTAATTGATAGCGGGCCTGATGGATCAAGCAACCACTTCGGAACTTTTTTCCAAAGCCCAGGCATAGATTGAGGGATGCACGCCCACTGGGAAATGACCCCCGCATTGCCAAAACTTGTTGCTTCAGATGGCTCATCTCGATCTACCAGCGTGACATTAAATCCCTTTTCATTTAATGCGATAGCATTACAAATTCCAACAATGCCAGCACCTAATACCAATACGTCCGTGTCTTGATCTGTCATAGTGTATCCAAAGAGGTTCCATAATAGTTAAATTTCAATAGAGCTATGTTTAGATATATCATAGTACGAATTCTACTTATGATACCAACCGTATTTGGAGAGGGCGCACTCGTTTTTTTCCTTATGCGCATAGTACCTGGCGACATATGTCTTACTCGCTGGGTCGACTTTGGTACAGATTTAAATCCTGACACTTTAAATTTTTGCAGGCAAGAACTGGGTTTAGGCAAACCCATATTGAACCAACTTTGAGAGTTTTTTAGGAAAACCTTCACTCTTGATTTTGGCGTGTCTATGTGGGCCGGAAACGATATGAGCGAGGAGATAAAACTCCGTCTAGCTCTCTCGTTTCAACTAGCTTTCATGGCATTTTCACTAACAATGCTTACTGCCGTTCCACTTGGTTTAGCAGCTGCCTACTATAAAGAGCGTTGGTAAGATCATATTATACAGGTTTTTTCCATTACCAGTGTTGCCATTCCCTTCTTTTAGTTAGGCATCATGGTTTTAGTGGGTATTTTGATCATCACCCAGAAACTGACTGGTAGCCCATGGATGCCGCCCATCATTTTTGTGTCACCTTTTGAGAATATATTAAACAACTTATAATAACAGCAATTGTGATTGCTTTGAGATATATCGTCATTACACAAAGAATGACGCGATCTGCGATATTAGAAATACTTAGAGAGGCTTAGTTTTAAATGCTCGAGCCTATGGCTTAAATGAATTTAGCATAATGAATAGATACGTACTAAGAAACTCAAGTCTCCTAATTATCACTGTGTTAGGAAATGAATTTGGATTCCTCATAGGTGGATTAGTAATAACAGAGCAAGTTTTTAATCTTAACGGTATAGGGGCATTCCTCCTGCAATCTGTAGAAAATGCAGATTATATCGTCGCACAAAATCTAGTAATGTTGTTGGCTTTAATTTTCGCGACCATAAATATAATTATCGACCTTATTTTTGCTTATTTAGATCTGCGTGTGAGGTTCAACTAAGATTCTTTGCCCTTCGTGAAAGATTTGACAAAAAATATCAGCGGCAAAGCCAAAAAACCCGTTATGGCGAGAAAGTAGAATGCATTAATATATCCGATCATGGCAGATTGCCTCTCTATTTCGCCGCTTAGGTTACTAAGGTCAAAAAACACGTTGGACTTTGAGGAACCCATTTCACGTCCAAAAAGTAAAATCTCATTAAAAGGGTTTATAAAATTCGTAAAATCAGAATAATTAATTGATGTTGAACGAATAACGATCGTTATTGTTAGGGAGATATATATGCTGCTTCCTATGTTTCTAAGCAAATGTAAGACGGCGGTTCCCTCAGGAACAAACTTAGGATCAATGTTAGAAAACATCACAATAGTGAGTGGTACCCACGATAGACCTACCCCAAAACCCTGGATTGCACTTGCCCATGCAACACCTGCCGTTGTCATATTAATGTCGAAATTCGCTAGTAACCAACAAGAGCTTGCTTGAGCAATGAAGCCTAAAGCCAGTCCAATTCGAGGATCTCGTTTACTAATTATGAGCACTAAAAAATTTCCCATAAATGCGCCGAAACCTCGTGCGGCTAAAAGTAAACCAATTATAGACTCTGGATAACCTCTTAAATCTTGAAGCATGCTTGGGTAAAGAACGAGCGGTGTAAAATTTAGCGTGCCGTAAATAAATACTAGGACAAATCCTAATAAATAATTTCTATCTTTTAGTAGCCGTGGATTTAGATACGGATTTCTTGAAGTTAAAATATGAGCGGTAAAGATATAAAAACAGATAATAGCAACAGCTGCCTCTATAAGTATTTCTTTAGAGTCAAACCAATCAAGTCTATTACCCCTGTCCAACATCAACTGCAAGGCAGTTACTGCTATCGACAAGCTAATAAAACCCGTCCAATCCAACTTACTAAGCTTATTGTGCGTTGTATTCCTCACATAAAGCCAAGCCCCTAAAAATGCTAACAGGCTGAAAGGTGCAATAATGTAAAAGATCCAACGCCAACTATAGGCCTCAGAAATATAGCCCCCAACCGTTGGTCCAATTATAGGACCACAAACAACCCCCATGCCCCAAACAGCAGTGGCGAAGCTGTGCAGCTGCCTCGGGAAAACACCCAAAATTATTGCTTGTGATAAAGGAACTAACGGACCACCGAATGCTCCTTGAAAAACTCTGTAAATGACTAATTCTGGGAGTGCCGTCGCTTGACCACAGAGTATAGACGACGTAGCGAAACCAAAGATCGCGCACAGCATTAGACGCCGTTGGCCAAACCGAAGCGTCAACCAGCCTGTCATGGGTGTCACAATTGCTGTTCCAATAATGTTGAAGGTCACTGTCCAGGCTATTTGGTCCTGTGTAGCTCCCAATGCGCCTTGCAACTGCGGCAACGCTATATTAGCGATTGTCATACTCATAGCATAGAGAGTTGAGGTCAGCGTCAGAGTCCCCAATATCATCCACTGGAAAAATGTTATTCCCTTGGACGCGTCATCTAAAGCACTACTCATGATAGGTGCTATTTTGCAAGAATGCTTTAAACTTCATGGAAGCCAAATTTCACATTAAGACTTTTTGTTATTTAGGATTTTTACGTTTCCAGAAATAGTTTATAAGAGCCGCAGACACGTTTTACAGAACCTTAGGGGGGGATTCAACTCACGACAAAGGTTTTACCGTAGAATTGACAAGCTAGTAGGGGTAACCCGCTGTACTTGAATAGCTTCGCGGTCTATAAGCTCCCCTACTTTGGGAGCGACCTCATCCTTCCAAAAATCACTTTCGTAAATGTCCTTATAAAGTTGTTCTCTCTCGGTTTCACTTTCAAACCTACGTATCCAAAAATAAACTGTGTCGTCTGTTTCACCTTTAAAGCTAGCGCTTATCACAGCTCCCTTGCTTACTTGAAATGGAATGATTTTATTCTCCATAAATTCGAGCCACTCCGACATTTTTCCGAGCTTGATTTTGTATTGCCGCAACTCATAAAAAGCCATGATTTCCTCCACAACATTAGATTTGGCTAGACATTAACCTGTAAGAGAGCATAATTCGATCACCTATAAAATGGAGTTTTGACACTGCCCATCCAACACCACCTTAACTTTTCAAAAGCCCCGCTTTAAACTAGACTCCTCAAGCCGATTTTTAGAATGCATACTTGCAATCAAGCTGAAAGGTCGTGACCATGACATCGGTTTTAAGCCAAATTGAAATAGACAATTATCACCGTGATGGCTTTCTCTCACCTCTAAGGGTTTTGAGCAGCAACAAAGTTGAGAACTATTTGAAAAAATATAGAACGTTTTACCTCCGCCATAATACAAACTTTGACGCCAAATCAGTCCTGCGTAGCAAACCTCATTTAGTTTTTCCATGGCTTTATGACTTGGTAACTAGTCCCGCCATTACAGATCACGTGAGTAAAATTCTCGGCCCCAACCTTCTAGCGTGGGGCTCAAGCTTTTTTGCTAAGCAAGCCCATCATGCTGGATTTGTAAGTTGGCATCAAGATGCCAACTACTGGGGCCTTGAACCTCATGATGTACTCACAGCATGGGTGGCTTTTTCTCCTAGCAAAGCATCGAATGGTTGTATGAGAGTCATTCCTGGGAGCCAACTAGGCGCAGCTCTTGAACACCAAGATACTTTTTCCAAAGATAATCTCCTCACTAGGGGGCAGGAAATTATCGCTGGTTTAGATGAAAACCAAGCAATCGATCTCGAACTGGAACCAGGAGAAATGTCTCTACACCATGTTAATATTGTGCACGGATCGGAACCTAATAAAAGCCACGTAGATAGAATAGGGTTTGCAATCCGATATATTTCTACAGAGGTCAAACAAATAGCTGGAAAAACAAGTGCCACATTAGCCAGAGGAATTGATCAATTTGGAAACTTTGATCATGAACCCCGACCAACTAGGTCATTTGATAAAGAATCCCAAAATATTCGACATGAAGCCCTAAAAAGGCAACATGATGTACTATATAGCGGCGCTAAAAAACGCTAATTTTATTAACTTGATCCGTCCCATCTCGCCACCTGTAGTAAGCAACTGTTGCCGGCAGAAACCACGGCTTACCTGTGTAAAATGGGCGTGTCTCAAACGTGAGTTTGTCGAATGCTGTTTCACCCTCTATACGCTCTAGAACTTGTTCAGCTACTCTTGTTCCTAAATAACTCGCCATTCCTACTCCCGATCCACAGCAGCCCATTGCATAATGAATTCCCTCATATTCCCCAATATGCGGTAATTCATCAAAAGTATATGCTACAAAACCCATCCAGGAATGCGAAACTTTGACATTCTTCAATTCTGGGAAAATACCTATAAGGTTTCTGCGTAGGAGGGCGCCACTTTTTTTAACATCAACTTCTCCAGTTGTTACTCGCCCTCCAAAAATGATCCGGCGTCGGTCTGGTGACGGGCGATAATAATACACAACCTTTCGGGTATCACTGATCACCCGGTCTGTGGGCATTAGCTCATTTATTAAATCATCATCTAGGACATCCGTAGCAATCATATAACTTCCGATTGGAATTACACGCCGGCTAAGCCAGGGTGTAAGTTGGCCAGTATATCCGTTCGTGCCAACAATAACTTTATTAGCGTTAAACAACCCAAGCTGGGTATCTAAACTAAACTCTGCATTATGCTTTCGTATTTTTTTGACCCGACAGTTAGTAATTATAGTACCACCCGCTTTTAATACTTTTTCCAGCAACGCCGAGTGATAAAGGGCGGGGTCAAGCGACGCGTGTGACTCAAAGACAGCACCCCCATAATAAATATCGGTGCCAAGCTCTTTCCGTTGTTCGGCTCGAGTAACAAGCTTTGCCTTTACTTCCAGAGAAGCAGGCTGAGCTTTTAAGTTTGCAGCCAGTCGATCGAACTCCCTTTGACTATGTGCAGCAAAAAAACGCCCTGAAACTTTAAATGAACAGTCTATTTTTTCTCGTGCTATAAAATCCTTTAACCAGTCGAGGGAATTCTGTCCCTCCTTTATAATTTTAGTTGCGGCGGCTTCCCCAAATTGCCCACATAATTTCCTAAATCCAGGTTTAATAGAGGTACTTACTTGCCCACCATTCCTTGAACTGCATCCCCAGCCAGCATCTTTAGCATCGAAAACAACAACCTCACAGCCTGCTTTCGCTAGTGTTAAGGCCGCACATAGTCCAGTGTAACCGGAACCAATAATCGCAACATCTATCTTTTCGGGTACCTTTTTGATTTCGATTTTTGGCCGCGGGGCCTTCTCCCACCAATAAGGGGTAGACTTGAAATTCTCAGTGAAGATTTGCATCACTCTTCCTAGACATTCTAAAGCTGCGCTGCCAAAACATTAATAGTATTCAGATGGACGTATTTTTCAAAATACTTTTTCAGCTTATTTATTTTATTTTCCCTTTTAGCAAACAGGGCGACCAGCTATAAGAGCCGCTCTATCTACATTCTCAAGTCAGGAATACCACTTTGAACAAAAAATCCAGACAAAATATAAAACGACTAAATATTGCCGTTATAGGTAGCGGTATAAGCGGATTGTCTGCCGCTTGGCTACTTAACCAAGCCCACGACGTCACTGTCTTTGAAAAAAATAATTATATCGGCGGTCATAGCCATACTGTGGTTGCAGACGATAATTTTGGCCGTATACCCATCGATACAGGTTTCATCGTTTATAATGAGATGAATTATCCAAACCTGACGGCGTTATTCAATTTCCTAGATGTTCCAACTGAAGCAAGCGAAATGTCATTTTCTGCTTCTTTGGATGACGGCCTTTTCGAATATTCTGGAACTAACCTCAATGGACTATTCGGACAACGTGTTAATATTGTAAGGCCTAGATTTTGGCAAATGATGAGAGGGATTTTGAGGTTTTATAGAGAGGCGCCTTCTTTTCTTGCCCAAAAAAATGACAAGAGTATGTCCTTGGGCGAATATCTTGATCGCAAGAATTACCATCCTACGTTTATAAATGATCATTTGTTACCCATGGGCGCAGCTATTTGGTCAACAACTAGTGAAGAGATCAAAGCCTACCCTGCTAACGCTTTTATACGTTTTTTTCAAAGCCATGGGCTACTTAACATCATTCGTCGTCCAAGTTGGAGGACGGTCAAAGGGGGGAGCCGTGAGTATGTAAAATTGCTGTCAGCCCAATTAAAAGATAGGACCGTTTTAGATGCCGTAGTTTCGGTCAGTCGAAAGTCCGAAAAGGTAGAAATAAAAACCAAAGGTGGTCAATCATTATGTTTTGACCAAATTGTTATCGCTACACATGCTGATGAAGCAATAGCGCTTATCGAAGAACCAAATGAGCTAGAGACCAAGCTGCTTTCTCCATGGCATTACACAAAAAATCAAACTATCCTGCACAGCGACAAAAAATTCATGCCTAAAGAGAGGAGAACTTGGTCTAGTTGGAACTTTCTTGAGGCTGAGTCTGAAACAAAAGAAAAAACTTTTTCGGTGACTTACTGGATGAATAAGTTACAAAACCTAAAAACAGAA
>NZGS01000142.1 GCA_002690995.1 Rhodospirillaceae bacterium | reverse complement strand
TCTGCTACCATCTCCGCTACCGGTTCTTCGCCATAATGCTCGATCATATCGGTTAGAGCAGCGAATATGGCGGATGAAGCAACCATTTCGGCTGACACTCCTTGAGACAAAGCATCTTCCCATGCTTCCAAAATGATTCTTAGCGCGAGCTGTTTCTGTTCGTCTTCAGGTAGTGGGGTGTCTTCTTCTGACATTTTTATTATTCACTTCATTACTGTTGCTAGGTTATGCCACCTTGAGGCACTTTATAAGTATGAGAGCAAACACACAAAAGGCACAACGTTTTTTTCGACCAAAGTCTCCTGAACCAGTTTCTGACTTGCCAGTTGATCTTGATCCTGAAATTTCATTTCATAATGATGGAAAGTTTTTTTCCAAAAAACGAAATGAATTTTATCTAGCGGACCCGAATGTCATTTACAGCCAACAAAATAATTTTTTTAACCACAAATTATTTGAAGAAAAGAAGAAAGCTAAAGATATTTTTTCTTTTGGGGAAATTGGTTTTGGCTTGGGCTTAAATTTTATCATTATCTTAAAAAATTGGCATAAGGTAATAGGAGCCACAAAAAGGCTTCATTATTTTGCGATTGAAAGTTTTCCATTAAGCAAAGATAACTTAAAAATAGCCAAGCAAAGATTTCCAGATCTTGCAAACGAGTACCAAGAATTAATAGATAAATATCCGCCCATACATACCGGCTTTCATAGAATATGGCTCAAATCAAGTGCTGTTGCTCTTACACTGATATTTGAACCAACATGGAGAGGAATTTCGCAAATTGAAGGAAAATTTGATGCCTGGTTCCTGAGCCAATTTTCGAACGAATCCGCTCCGGATCAATGGTCTCCTGACATATTTTCAGAAATAAGCCGCCTAAGCCGAAAAGACACCTTGATTTGTTCTAGTAATACGGGGGCATACGTTGATGGTGAGTTAAAAAGAATTGGCTATGAAGTTGTTGGGGCCTCAGGCGACCCGTCACCTGCCAAGGTAAAAATTGGCCGAAGTTGCATGAATGCTGAAATAACTTTGTTACCTCCATGGTTTGCTCCGCCCCCTCCGATAGGACCAAAATCAAGAATAGGAATTTTGGGGGGCGGAGTTGCAGGCGCTTCAATAGTTAGAGCACTCCAACGGCGGGGACTCCAAGCTGAAATAATTGATGCTCATTTATTTAATGAGCGTGCTTCAATTCTCCCTGTAGCACTCATATCGCCAACTCTTACCGAAAAGGCAAATGAGTTAAGTAATTTTTACGACCGATCCTATCGTTCGGTTTTGGCTTCTATTGAAGAATTAGGCGCAGAGTGGTTGAGCAGGGGAGTGTTAAAAATTAAACCAAAACAAATGGTCGCCAGACAAATAGACTCATTAATCCGTCGAAAAAACCTATGGGATGATGCCGCAACAGAAGTAACCGCCGCCGAAATTCAAAGCAAAACAAATATAAATTGTTCTGGTCACGGATTATGGTTTGCGGAGGCAGGCACATTATCACCTGTTGAGTATCTATTTAAACTAATGAATGGGCAGCAACTCATAAAGAATCAAAAGGTTGCTCAGATAGAATTTTTAAATGACGAATGGATATTATACTCTGAAAGGAAGAGAGAGATATCGCGGCTAGATGTTTTGATTATCACAGCCGCTCTAGGTTCTAATACGTTCGCTTGCACCAGACATATTCCTCTGATTGGATTAGGGGGACAATTATCCTTAGCCAATCCGACCTCGCAAAGTTTAGCTCTCAGGGCGACAATTCTTAGTCAAAGTTATATAACGCCTGCTTGCGGGAACATGCATGCAGTTGGTTCTACTCATATCCGTGGAAATCAAATTTATGACTCGATTGCTCTCAATCCAACCAAAGAAGGCCACTGGCAAAATTATAAAAATTTGGAACCCGCAATCCAAACATTACTAGGTAAAGATGATATTTGTAATTGGAAAGGCTACACTGGAGTGAGAGCGGCCACACCGGACCGTCTTCCCTGTGTTGGGCCGATTGTTGATCCTGAAGTCTTCAGAGAAGACTTTGCTCGTTTGCGTCATGGGCCTCAAGGTAGGTTCCCGGTGGCTCCCAAGTATCAACCAAATCTTTTTGTCTCTACCGGCTTAGGCTCAAGAGGATTCCTTACGGCTGAGCTTTCGTCTGAAATTCTTGTAAGTCAAATGTTGGGCGAACCTTGGCCTGTAGAACGCGCTGTAGCATTGTCTTTATCTCCTTCTCGGTTTTTATACCGAGAATTACGGTCGCACAAATAAGCTTAGGTTATTACCTCGCTGTCAAGCCGCCGTCTATTACTAATCCTGATCCGGTCATGAAACCAGAATCGTCAGACGCCAAAAACACGATGCCATTCGCTATGTCCTCAGGTACGCCAAGACGGCCAATTGGATGCGCAGAAAGAGCAGTCTTTTTGGATTTTTCTATGTCATTAGTGCCAAATTGTTTTGCACGAGATACGAAGGTTTGTTCTCCCATATCTGTAATAATCACTCCTGGATGAACGGAATTTACCCTTATTTTGTAGCCTTTGCGAGCAAAGTTAAGTGCTGTGGATTTCGTGAATAGTGTTACGCCGCCCTTGGTCATCGAATATAAAGGGTCGAGTTCTGAACCTACTAATCCTGCTATTGACGCAGTATTGATTATAGCACTCCCTTGTGGGCTGGATGCGCCTCTTTCCGCAAGAGCATCGGCGGCAATCTTCGTTCCCAGCCATACGCCCGTCATATTTACTGACGCTAATCGGTTCCAGTCATCTAGCGACACATCTGAAAAGTCTCTTCCAAGAAATAGCCCGGCATTATTTGCTAAAATATCCAATCCACCGAAAGACGACTTGGCCAGGTTCACGGCTCTCTCCCAATCCTCTTCCATAGTCACATCCAAACGGATAAAACTGGCGTTCGGACCCAGCTTTTCTGCTAACTCTTGTCCCTCTTTTTCTATTATGTCACCAATAATGACTTGCGCGCCCGCTTCTATCATTAGTTTTGCCGTAGCTGCGCCAATGCCGCGACCAGCACCAGAAATAAGTGCAATTTTTCCATCTAGACGGTTCAATTTCTTACTCCTTTGATTTGCAAATTCTAAAAGTCACTATTTGCCGATTGTCAGAGTGTTTATTTGTTTTTTTACGGTTATCAGTTTTAAATTCTGAATTAGTCTCGTTACACCATTTCAAGCATGAATCACGTTCCACAAAAAGTCTGCTTAATTTCCTCGTCGGGCTGTGGTTGCTTTGCAAGGTGCATCAATTTAGAGTTCTCTGTAAATGGGTCTGTTATCGCAGTTAACATTTCTTCCAATGGTTGATAGTCCTCTGCATCAATAGCAAAGTCTATCACGCGCTGTATCTGATGGTTTCTGGGAATAAACAATGGGTTGATTTTATTCATATTCTTGAAAGTTGTATCCAAAGACTCTTTTTGTTCAGTAATCTTTGCTTTCCATTCAATTGACCAGTCTAAAAATGCCCTATGACTTCTTAATTTTTCCTCAGTTTCACCATTGAAGATGTCAGGTGCTGTGATAAGTTTGGGTAAGTTTCGGAAAGTGTTAGTAAAGTCTGCTCTCGTTTCGGACATATGGTCGAGCAATCTAAAGATCAACGATAGGTTTTCTTCATTATGCTCCACCCCAATTTTTTGACATAGCCCGCTATGAAAATTTTTCTCAAAAGTAGGCCAGTAAGTTTCAAGTATCCCGCGCGCTTTGGCCGTCGATTGTTCTTTATTATGGTCAATAATACAAAGTAAAGTTTCTGCAAAACGGCTCAGGTTCCATAACCCTATAGAAGGTTGTTGATTGTAGGCGTAACGTCCTAGTGTGTCGATTGAGCTGAAGACTTTGTTTGCGTGAAACTCATCCATAAAGGCACAAGGGCCATAGTCTATCGTTTCACCTGCTATAGAAGAATTATCAGTATTCATCACCCCGTGGATAAACCCAACCAACATCCACGAACTTATCAATTCTGCTGTTCTTTCCACAACACATCTTAAAAATCCAAGGTAAGGATTTGAGTCTTTTAAAGCCTCTGGATAATGACGATTTATTGCATAGTCAGCTAATTGGCGAATAGCATCCTCGTCTTTTTGCCCATAAAAGTATTGGAAAGTTCCCACCCGTATGTGACTGGATGCTACTCGGGTCAAAACTGCGCCAGGTTCCATTCTTTCCCGCGCTACAAGTTCACCCGTCGTGACAATTGCCAGTGACCGGGTGGTCGGTATTCGAAGCGCTGCCATACCTTCGCTTACGAGATATTCACGAATTACTGGACCAACCGTTGCTCGTCCATCACCCATCCGGGAAAACATTGTGGGGCCAGAACCTTTTAGTTGTATATCACGTCTTTTGCCTTTTTTATCTAGCACCTCCCCAATTAATACGGCTCTGCCGTCTCCTAGTCGGGGCACCCAGTTTCCAAATTGATGTCCCGCATAAACCATTGCTATTTGCTGTGATTCCGAAGGTGCAGCGTTGCCGGCAAAGATATCTAAATCTCGTTCTTCAACGATACAGGGGTCCATTCCGAGTTCTTTTGCCAAGACTTTGTTCAATCTGATTAGTCTTGGATTCGATACGGGTTTTGGTGCTATCGCCTGGAAAAAAGTTTCGGGTAGCCTCGAGTAGGTATTATCGAAATTTAAATTTCCAAGATGTTTTGATTGGCCATTGTTTTTTCGCTCGATAGTGCCAATGCCAGTATGATTAGTTCTCGTAGGCAACACAGATCTCCTGGAATGTAAAATAACGTATAGAGTACATTACAATATTATAAGCAATATAAGTCTGATAGTTGTATTAAATAACCCTAATTGGGATAAAAAAAATAATAGATTTTTGACACTGACAATTTTGATGTTTAAACGTGGAGGCTTTCTGTTTAAGCTTTCCAGCTAGAAACTCGTTTTCTCTAAGAAACCTATATTTTGGAAATGAGGATGTGCGTTAAATCAAATAAGTTTTAGGCAGACGGGTTGTTGAAAACGAAAATTGAATGAGTTTGAAGTTATAGGGAGAGAAAAGAGTGAGCCGCGAAACAAAAAGTAACACATCAAAAACAGCACATGACACTTTAGCCAAGAAAAGCCGTGATGAAGGTGTAATTTCGGGCGGTCATCTCGTTGCGAAAGCTTTAAAAACAGAGGGTGTAGATACTATCTTTACACTCTGTGGCGGACATATAATTGATATCTATGATGGATGTATCGATGAGGGAATCCGGATCGTAGATGTGCGTCACGAACAAACTGCAGCGCATGCTGCTGATGGTTACGCTAGGCAGACAGGTAAGCTTGGCTGTGTTGTAACAACTGCTGGGCCAGGGTGTACTAACGCTGTTACCGGTGTGGCCACAGCATTTAGATCAGAGAGCCCGATTTTACATATAGGCGGACAGAGTTCACTCACCCAACATAAACAAGGTTCGTTGCAGGACCTTCCTCATGTAGACATGATGGCCCCAATTACGAAGTTTGCATCAGGCGTTTTTTCTACAGAACGTGTCGCTGATATGGTTTCGATGGCAGCGCGTGAGTGCTTTAATGGCGCTTATGGTCCATCATACCTGGAAATTCCAAGAGATATTTTAGATGCCGAAATTCCTGTCGAAAAAGCTGTAATTCCAAAGGCAGGAAGTTATCGTTCTTCAACAAAATCAATTGGGGACCCAGCAGATATTGAACGACTTGCAGACATTTTAGTTGCTTCCGAACGCCCTGCCGTCTTATTCGGACAGCAAGTCTGGGCAAGTGGAAGTCACACCTCCGCAATAGAATTCATCCGCTCACTCGATATTCCGGCGTATATGAATGGCGCGAGCCGCGGAATGCTTCCAGAAACTGATCCACACCATTTTGATAGAACTCGTTCAGATGCGTTCAAAGAAGCGGATGTCATTTTGATTGTCGGAACACCGTTTGATTTTAGAATGGGATATGGTAGGCGTATTTCCAATGCGGCCACTTTGGTACAAATAGACCAGAGCTACGCTACTGTTGGAAAAAATCGCGATATTAGCTTGGGTCTTGCTGGTGACCCGGGGGCTATTCTTAAGGCTGTTGAGCAGGCAGCAACGGGCCGAATAGATAAAGGTGCTCAGAAGCAGAGGCAAGCATGGATGGCTCGATTACGAGAAATTGAAAAGGCAAAATTAGAAAAATTATTGCCGATGTTTCAGAGTGAACAAAACCCCATCCACCCCTACAGATTAGCTTATGAAGTAAATGAGTTTTTGAATGAAGACACAATCTATATTGGTGATGGCGGGGATATTGTAACAATATCAGCACAAGCTGTTCGTCCCCGGGGGCCAGGGCAATGGATGGACCCGGGCGCTCTTGGATCTCTGGGCGTTGGCACGGGGTTTTCCATGGCCGCAAAATTAGCCAATCCAAAAAAAGAGGTGGTTTGCCTTTATGGAGATGGGTCCTTTGGTATGACAGCATTTGATATGGAGACGGCACAGAGATTTGGCGCTCCATACCTAGCAATAGTTGGAAATAACTCTGCCATGAACCAAATACGTTATGGTCAAATAGCAAAATATGGTGAACAGCGTGGTGGGGTTGGGAACAAACTTGGAGATGTAGACTTTTCCCTCTTTGGCAAGATGATAGGAGGATATGGAGAAGAGGTAAGAGAAGCTTCTGAAATCCGACCTGCTCTTGAAAGAGCTCGCAATGCTATCGCCAAAACGGGTAAATGTGCTGTAGTAAATGTGTGGGTAGATCCTAACGAATACGCCCCGGGGACTAAAGCACAGACGATGTACAAGTAGCTTTAGGAGTATCACAGCATGGAAGCTCTCAAGGGAATAAAGGTTTTGGACTTCACGCATGTTCAGTCTGGACCAACTTGCACACAATTACTCGCTTGGTTTGGGGCGGATGTCATAAAAGTTGAGAGGCCAGGGTCGGGCGACCCCACGAGGGGCCAATTGGTAGATGTCCCAGGAGCGGATAGCTTATATTTTACAATGCTTAATCATAATAAACGCTCTCTAACCTTAAACACAAAAAATGAAATGGGGAAACGTATTCTAGAGAGACTAATAAAAAAATGCGATGTTTTGGTGGAGAACTTTGCGCCTGGAGCTATGGAGCGTATGGGCTTTGGATGGGAGCAGATTCAAAAACTGAACCCACGTATGATAATGGCGTCGGTAAAAGGTTTTGGACCCGGACCATATGAAGACTGTAAAGTTTATGAGAATGTGGCCCAATGTGCGGGCGGCGCTGCGTCAACTACCGGTTTTTTAGATGGACCGCCAACTGTCACCGGCGCACAGATCGGCGATAGTGGGACAGGATTACACCTAGCATTAGGGATCGTTACAGCTTTATACCAAAGGCATGAAACGGGTATAGGGCAGAGGGTTCTCGCGGCCATGCAGGATGGCGTAATTAATTTGTGCCGTGTAAAGCTTAGAGATCAACAACGTTTGGTAGCGGGACCACTAACCGAGTATTCACAGTATGGAGAGGGAATAGATTTCGGGGATACCACACCTAGGGCAGGAAATGATTCTGGCGGAGGGCAACCAGGAAGGATACTTAAGTGTAAGGGTTGGGAAACTGACCCAAATGCCTACACTTATTTCATAACGCAAGCAGCGGCGTGGCCAAAAATCTGTAAGGCAATCAACAAACCCGCGTGGGTGGATGATCCAAACTACGCCACACCAAACGCACGTTTAACTAGGTTGAATGAAGTTTTCGATGCGATAGAAAGCTGGACGATGACCAAAACAAAATTCGAAGTCATGCAAATTTGTAACCCATTGGATATACCAGTCGGTCCAATTTTATCGATGAAAGAGATTTCAGAAGAAGAAAGTCTCAGGGAAACAGGAACGATAGTTGAAATTGAACATCCTGAACGAGGAAAGTATTTAAGCGTTGGGTGTCCAGTTAAGTTGTCAGCATCACCGGCTGAAGTGAAAAGATCCCCACTTTTAGGTGAGCATACAAAAGAAATATTGAGGAGTGAGCTTGGATATACTGACAATGAGCTGGACGAGATTTTGGAGAGTGGTGCGGTAGGTTAAATAACAAGATTTGCCGCTAAGTCCTCCTTTTTCGAAATAGGGACTGATATTTAGTTGAAAAGGTATTTTCGGGGAGACGGAGTTATGGTGAAGTCAGATATAGAAATCGCACGTGAAGCAAAAATGCGGCCCATTTTAGAGGTGGGTGCCGATCTCGGGATTCCAGAGTCTTCGCTAGACCCCTATGGCCACTTCAAGGCTAAAATATCGATGGATTATGTAAACGATCTAAAGAACCAAGATGATGGAAAACTCATATTAGTTACAGGTATTAATCCGACGCCGGCAGGTGAAGGAAAAACTACAACCTCTGTTGGATTAGGTGATGCTTTAAACAGAATTGGGAAGAAGGCTATTATGTGCCTTCGAGAGCCGAGTTTGGGGCCGTGCTTTGGCGTTAAAGGTGGAGCTGCGGGTGGCGGTTACGCTCAAGTCGTTCCGATGGAAGATATTAATCTGCATTTTACCGGTGATTTCCATGCAATTGGTGCTGCTAATAATTTATTGGCAGCGATGATTGATAATCACATCTATTGGGGTAACTCGTTACAATTAGATGAACGTCGAATAGCGTGGCGAAGGGCTGTAGATATGAATGATCGTGCGCTTCGCTCCATCGTTGGCTCATTAGGAGGTGTGGCCAATGGTTTCCCTAGATCGGATGGTTTCGATATTGTTGTTGCATCTGAAATCATGGCGATTTTTTGCCTTGCAACGAGCCTAGAGGATATGCAAAGGCGTTTGGGAAATATTATTGTTGGATATACTAGAGAGAGAAAGCCGGTCTACGCGAGAGATCTAGAAGCGGATGGCGCAATGACGGTCTTATTGAAAGATGCATTGGCTCCAAATTTAGTACAAACTTTGGAAAACAACCCAGCTTTTATTCATGGAGGTCCATTCGCCAATATAGCTCATGGTTGCAATTCTGTCATGGCAACACAAGTGGGTTTGAAGTTAGCTGACTATGTCGTAACTGAGGCAGGATTTGGAGCTGATTTGGGTGCAGAAAAGTTCTTTGATATTAAATGCCGCAAAGCTGGATTACAGCCAGCTGCAGCGGTTGTTGTCGGTACAATACGAGCACTAAAAATGCACGGTGGAGTGGCTAGGGAGGACTTAGGGAAAGAAAATGTGGAAGCTGTTCGCAAAGGTGTTTCTAATATAGAAAGACATGTGGTCAATACTCAACAATTTGGGCTTCCTGTAATTGTAGCACTGAACCGATTTATCACTGACACGGATGCAGAAGTTGAAGCAGTTAAAGATATTTTGGCTGAACATGGTGTTGAAGCTATACCCTGTTCTCACTGGTCGGATGGTGGTGCAGGCGCGGAAGATTTGGCTCATAAGGTTGTAGAATTAGCGGATAGTGGAACGGCAAACTTCAAACCAATTTATCCCGATGCTATGCCTTTGATGGAAAAAATAGAAACTATTGCAAGTAAAATATACCATGCCTCTAGTGTATCTGCCTCGCAACAAGTAAAAAATCAATTGGCTGATTGGGAGAATATGGAGCTTGGTCATTTGCCAATTTGCATAGCCAAAACACAATACAGTTTCTCTACAGATCCAAATGCAAAAGGGGCTCCTACTGGGCATGAACTCCCTATAAGAGAGGTGAGATTGTCAAATGGTGCAGAATTTATAGTGGCAATCGCGGGTGAGATAATGACAATGCCGGGTCTTCCAAGGGTGCCGGCAGCTACAAAAATAACTCTGAATGAAGAGGGAAATATTGAGGGTTTATTTTAGCTTCCAAAAGAGTATTAGTGCCCTGTTTGGTTGGCGTCATTGAAATTTATCTTAGAACCGCCCGAGAAAGTTGGGGAGTTACAGCCTCGTGGTCGGCGAGCACTCGATTACAATAGTATGACGAATGGTCTGGTGGCAGCAATTTTTGCTTCAACTGGACCGCTTGCTATAATACTGGCCGTAGCAAATTCGGCTGGCCTCCAAAACACGATTGTGAATTCCTGGGTGTTCGCAGCCTTTTTTATAGGCGGGGTTTTTACAGTTCTTTTGAGTTTTGCGTACCGTCAACCAATAGCAATTGCCTGGACAATGCCTGGAGCGGCATTGCTAATTTCGGCCCTAGATCATATGTCATACAGCCAAGCTGTAGGCGCTTTCTTGGTTGCGGGTTTAGTCATCTTTTTTTTGGGACTATCTGGTGTTGTAAGTTGGGTGATGGAAAAGTTTCCTACTGACGTTGTAATGGCAATGGTTGCGGGCGTTTTCTTGCCGTTTGCTCTGAACTTGATACATGGACTGCAAGAAGTTCCCGTCATTGCAGGAGTGAGTATTGTTGCATTCCTAATTTTGACAATTTTCAGGTCTATTGGGCGATTTTGCCCGCCCATGTTTGGGGCGTTATTAATGGGTATGTTAGTGGCCGTTTTATCTGGAAATGGGCCTGTTATATCGCCCGAGTTATCTTGGATCGCTACGCCCATTTTGATAAGACCCGAGTTTACAATCTCAGCCATGATAGAACTGGTAGTACCCCTAGTAATATCTGTCTTAGCTGTTCAAAATATACAAGGTGTTTCCGTTCTAACTGCCGCAGGATATCGTCCGCCAATTAATCTTTTAACGGTAGTTTGTGGCTACGGTTCATTTATCATGGGGATATTTGGTTCTGTGCCAACCTGTCTTACAGGCCCAGCCAATGCAATTCTTGTATCGAGCGGTCAGAAAGGCACACATTTCGCTGGAGCGATTTTATTTGGTGCATTATTTGCCTGCATTGGATTATTAGCACCCGTTCTGACCGAAGTCGCGACCAGTATGACCCCCTATTTTATAATGGTGTTAGGGGGCCTTGCCATGCTTCCAGTATTAAGCATGGCATTTAAGGAAGCTTTCTCCGCGTTGAATGGGTCGGGTAGGGAAGCCATACCGCCTCTGATTACCTTCGTTGTAACGATAAGTAATTTCTCATTATTGAAGATAGCAGCTCCTTTTTGGGCAATTTTAATTGGTTGCCTACTTCACTTTATTTTAAAATTGAAGCAGAACTAAATCGTGGTTTGTGGCTCACTGGAGTAACATTTAAAAAATCTCAATAATTTGGCGTAAGCCGTTTGTGGTTAAGTTTCTCAATTACATCTGGAAAGATTAATCTATAGCGAGTTGCATATAGTGTTTTTTTTTAGTTTAGTGAGGGAGAATATATTTTTGACGACCTTTTGATGACGGAGATATGAATGTCGAGGCAAATTAGAAGCGTGACTCCATCTGTTGAAAACTGTGCAAATTTCGATGTTTTGATTGTTGGAGCCGGTTTCGCAGGAATGTACATGTTGCACAAATGCCGGCAGCTTGGTCTCTCAACGCGAGTGTTTGAAGTCGGTAAAGGTGTTGGAGGTACATGGTATTGGAACAGATACCCGGGCGCTCGTTGTGATGTCGAAAGTGTGCAATACTCTTATCAATTTGACACTGAATTAGAACAGGAGTGGACCTGGTCAGAAAAATACTCTACTCAGCCCGAGATACTAAGATATGCCAATCACGTGGCAGATCGATTTGATTTACGTGATAACATTCAGTTCGAAACCCGTGTTATTTCTGCTGAATATTCTGAAGCAGATAAACTTTGGGTGTTAGAGACGGATAGAAACGAAAAAGTTAGCTCCCGTTACTGCGTTTTTGCTACCGGATGTTTGTCTTCATCTAACGTGCCAAAATTTGAAGGCTATGAAACATTTAAAGGGTTATCCTACCACACTGGCAGATGGCCGCATGAAGGAGTTAACTTTTCGGGTCTGCGGGTAGGAGTTATTGGGACGGGCTCTTCAGCAATTCAGTCTATTCCAGAGATTGCAAAAGAGGCCAGTCAACTTACCGTTTTTCAGCGAACAGCAAACTATACTATACCAGCGAGAAACGCGGAATTGACAGAAGATTATGTATCTTCAATTAAAGCGGATTATCCGGGCCTACGCGAAAGGGCACGGAATAAACCGGCTGGTTATGATATTCCCTTAAACTCACAATCGGTATTGGAAGTCGGCAGAGAAGATGCAAACATTGAGTTTCAGCGACGCTGGGAATTGGGTGGCACGCAATTCCTAGGAGCTTATGGTGATCTTCTTGTGAACCCTGATGCTAATGAAGTTGCTGCCGATTTTGTGAAAAGTAAAATAAGAGAAATAGTCTACGACCCAGAAATCGCGGAACTACTCTGCCCTACAAACATTATCGGTTGTAAGCGCTTGTGCGTAGACACTGACTATTATGCGACCTATAACCGCAATAATGTGCAACTGGTTGATGTTTCTAGTAAACCAATTGATCGAATCACGCCAAATGGAATTCTGCATGGCGCTAAGGAATACGAATTTGATGCTATAGTTTTTGCTACTGGTTTTGACGCGATGACTGGCGCACTCGCGAATATAAAGATCGTTGGTAAAGAAGGTAGCGCGCTCTCTGAAAAATGGCAGAATGGTCCGCAAACATACCTTGGACTGACGGCTAACGGTTTTCCCAATATGTTTATGATAACCGGACCGGGTAGCCCGTCTGTATTAACCAATATGCTTCCTTCGATTGAACAGCACGTGAATTTTATTTCAGAATGTATTTCCCACATGACAGAACACGATTTCTCTACTATTGAGCCCGATAGGGAAGCAGAAATTGATTGGGGTCTGCACGTAAATGAAGTAGCGGGTCTCTCACTTCGCTCGACTTGTTCTTCATGGTATGTTGGCGCTAATGTGCCCGGTAAACCAAGAGTTTTTTCTCCTTATATTGGCGGATTTCCTAAATATGTTGAAAGATGCGAGCAAGTCGTTGGAAATAATTATGAAGGTTTCACTCTAGTTTGATTTTGGATGGCAATGAACATTCTTATTTGCGGATTTGGTGTTTTTGGCCGCAAGCACGGCGAAGCTTGGAAGAAAGCTGCTGTCGACTGTAAACTTCTTGTGGCTGATATCAACCCGGAGATGCGAAAGGCAGCTGTCGAGGCGGGTTGTAATTTCGAGGATGTCGGTGATTTTAACGACCTTATTTCTAGGGCGGACATCGTTGATATCGTAACAACATCTGAGTCACACTTTGATTTGGCAACAGCATCCCTGTCGGCGGGTAAGCCAACATTGATAGAAAAGCCAGCAGTTAAGTCCATCGAAGAAGCGAAATTTCTAAAATATACATCCGAAGAAAGAGGGGTGCCGGTTCAAATACAATTAGTACTAAGAGCGCACCCGCTTGTATTGCTGGCACAAGAAGTCATTTCTGCGGGAACTATAGGTCGTTTGGTGGCAATGGACGGCGTATTCACAGGGTGGAAAAGGATGCGTCCTGATGCATCTATTCTGGAAAATGATGGCGTTCATATGTTGGACTTGATGCGACTGTTTGCAAAAGCACCTCCAGATGATTTCAATGTGTCAGCGGAAAGCTTACTTGGAGGAAGTGTGCCAGAAACGATGCACTTAAAGCTAATGTTCCCGAACGAACTCAAAGCATGGTTAAAACTGGGAGTTACTTTTGGAGGTAAACAGAAGGATGCCTACACGGCTGGCTCTTTAACTACTAAAAGTCTAAAGCTCATTGGAGAGAGCGGTTCTATTGACTTAGATTTTAATGAAGACGTTATGGAAGTTGCGGAAGTTGCTTTTCACCCGTCAGCCGGTGGCTTCACGCCAGAGATAAAGCGACTACAATCAACGCGCTACCCGAATGTTACACCAGTTTCGCTTTTAACCGAATGCTTCACGCAATTCTTGCAAGCGTTGGATGGAAAGCAGGAAGTTTTATGTAACTTAGAGCAGGGTGCTGTTGAAATCACTCAAGTCTTAGAGGAAGCAAGAAGGAGGCTGTTGTGAATAATTTTATACAGCTATATTTCTGTAA
Source organism: Rhodospirillaceae bacterium (assembly GCA_002690995.1). Lineage (GTDB taxonomy): Bacteria > Pseudomonadota > Alphaproteobacteria > Thalassobaculales > Thalassobaculaceae. Next base: position 13,497 of record NZGS01000142.1, on the reverse strand, counting down.
GTTGAGAGCACTGATTTTCAAAGTAGACGGGAGATATTCATGAATTTTGGCGTTACAATGTTCACAACAGATTATTCGATATCCCCTAGTGAATTGGCAATGGCGGCCGAGGAAAGAGATTTTGAATCCCTATGGCTTCCCGAGCATTCTCACATACCAATTCCAAGAGTCTCGCCGTGGCCTGGTGGCGGCGAATTACCAAAAATGTATTATGATGTTATGGATCCCTTCGTTTCTTTGGCTTCTGCTGCGTCAGTGACTAAAAAGATCAAATTAGCAACAGGGATATGTTTGGTCGTACAAAGGGATCCGATACAGGTCGCAAAAGAAATAGCCACCTTAGATCAAATCTCAAAGGGACGGTTTCTTTTTGGTGTTGGAGGAGGTTGGAACGCGGAAGAGATGGCCAATCACGGTACAACTGACTTTAAAAACAGATTTAAATTACTCGATGAACGCTTGCAAGCTATGCGGGCGATCTGGACCGAATCTAAGCCAAAATTTAATGGTGATTATGTAAAATTTGGCCCAATGATGACATGGCCGAAGCCAGTTCAAAAACCCCATCCACCAATTATTGTAGGTGGCGGTTTCCCGCACGGTGCAAAACGCGCGATAGCCTATGGTGATGGGTGGATGCCAATAGGTGGTCGTATGGATGTCGCAGAATTAGTGCCAAGGTTTAGACAAATGGCAGCGGAAGCAGGAAGAGAGCCTGACCAACTCCCAATTACTTCCTTTGGTTTGCATACAGAAGAAGATCAGATCAGAAAAACGCTTGATGCTGGCATAGATAGGATAATCTTTGCGTTACCACCAGAATTGCCCGAGGTAGTAATTCCTATTCTAGACGATTTGGCTAATATCGCTAATAGGTATCGAAATTAAAAGCGATCATCAATGATGATTTCTTCAGGATAGGATGCAGAAGTTCAGCAAATTAGAATTTAGGAACCTACCGATGAAATGAAGGTTTTTGGTACCCGGCCCATGTGCAGTTTAATTACCAGGTTTGACGCCATTATAATTGTGATTGTAAAAATCACCTTACTAAGTCAGGATGGTTTCGCTGTTGAGTGAGAGGGGTCAAAGATGGACTACGATTACATAGTAGTCGGCGCAGGTTCTTCGGGTTGTGTCCTTGCCAATAGATTGTCACAAACTCAAAGTAATAAAGTATTACTGCTTGAAGCTGGTCCTGAAGATACAAATTTCTGGATACATGTTCCACTAGGTTTTGGAAAGAATGTAAACAATCCCGACGTAAATTGGTGTTACCAAGGAGAAGCAGAGCCCTATTGCCGGGGTAACCAGTATCTTCTACCTCGAGGAAAAGTTTTAGGCGGATCGAGCTCTATCAATGGCATGGTCTATGTCAGAGGACAAGCAGAAGATTTTAACCATTGGGCTCAACTTGGAAATCGTGGTTGGTCATTTGATGATGTGCTTCCTTATTTTATAAAATCGGAAGATAACACCAGAGGTTCAAGCAATCTGCGTGGCTCTGGTGGTCTTCTCACCGTTTCTGATATTTCTGAAACAAACGAACTTGGTGATAAGCTTATAGATGCGGGTGCTGAATTAGGTTAGCTCGCAACGACGATATAAATGGCGAAGTTCAAGCAGGTATTGGTTATCATCAAGCTACGATAAGAAATGGGCGGAGATGCAGCACGGCAGTCGCTTTTTTGAAACCGGCAAAACATCGAAAAAATCTTAAAATTGAAATTGAAGCCCTCGTGAAAAAGATCATATTCGACGGTAGAAGGGCAGCGGGAGTTGAATTTTTAAAAAATGGAGTTTCACACACGGTGTTTGCCAATTCTGAGGTGATATTATCTGGGGGGGCATTCAATTCGCCGCAGCTTTTGGAACTCTCCGGTGTAGGGCAGCCCAAAATTCTGAAAAAAGCTGGTGTAGAAGTCTTCCATGATTTGCCTGGAGTTGGAAATCAACTTCAGGACCATCAAATAATAAGAATGCGTTGGCGAATAGCTCGTAAAGTAACTTTTAACGAACAGGTATATGGTTGGCGCGCTATGCGCTCCGTAATTAAATATCTCCTTAAAAGGTCTGGTGTTCTGAGCATGCCAACTCTACCGATCAGCGCATTTGCTAAAACTAAACCTGAATTAAGCAGTCCAGACCTTCAGATTCAGGTTTTTCCTGGAAGCTATGAAAATCTTGAAGCTAGAAAACTGGATCCACAACCTGGCGTTACACTTGGTGCGACAATGCTTCGTCCTGAAAGTCGTGGCTGGGTGCATATCACCTCATCAAACGCCTACGATGCTCCGGCTATCTTTCATAACTTGTTAGAGACCGAAGGAGATCGTAAAACGGCAGTTTTATCAATGAAATTATGTCGCCAATTAATGGAAGCTAATGCAATGTCAGACCTGTATGGGTGTGAATTAACCCCAGGAAAAGATATAAAAAAAGATGATGAGCTTTTAGACGCTGCGAGAGATCTCGTGCAATCCAACTGGCATCCGACAAGCACTTGCAGAATGGGGACCGACAAGTTATCCGTTGTTGATGAAAGGCTCAGGATCCGCGGGTTAACTAACATAAGGATTGCGGATGCTTCAATTATGCCGACTGCCGTATCCGGTAATACCAATGCCACATGCATCATGATAGGAGAAAAGGCGTCTGATATGATCCTGGAGGATCAAAGATAAAAGCTTTGTAAATCACTTGCTTCTTATCGCCCTGAATGTGATCCTACGCCAGCGTCATTATTTTCATGCTTTAAACTCACCGTCTAGCCGTTAGAGGAATTAGCTTCTAGAATGCCAAAGAGTTCGAATGGGTATATTATCGCTCCAACGCCGAATGACCCTAGACTTACCAAGAAATTGGAAGGCGTTGATCACAATGGGAACCGCCTCACCACTTCGGTAGTCACTGAAAAGCCACTAACCGTATTTCTAAATGGCCAAGAGATTGTGACTTTGATGACAATAGGTGACGAGCCAGAATTACTGGCTGTCGGTTTTTTGTTAAATCAAAATATGTTGAGGCTTGGTGATAAAATTTCCGGTATAGAGTATGAAGATGATCTCGATGTAGTCGTGGTTAGAACAGATCGAGAAACAGATTTTGAACAAGTTCTTAAGAAAAAAACGATCACTTCTGGTTGCGCGCAAGGCACGGTTTTTGGTGATCTTATGGAAAAGCTGAGTAGCATTTCATTATCATCATCAGACAAGCTTCGAACATCTTGGTTGTACGAGTTATCAAAAAAAATCAACAATACCCCAAGTCTTTATCTAGAGGCAGGCGCTATCCATGGTTGTGTGCTGTGCAAACAAAACCATCCTTTAATCTATATGGAAGATGTAGGACGGCACAACGCTATCGATAAAATTGCGGGCTACATGTTTTTGAACAACATAGAGCCGATAGATAAAATATTTTACACAACTGGTCGCCTTACAAGTGAAATGGTTATAAAAACCGTCCAAATGAGGATACCTATTCTAGTTTCAAGGTCCGGCTTTACGGCATGGGGAGTGGAGCTGGCTCAGGAGGCGGGCTTGACCCTTGTCGGGCGAGCAAAGGGACGGCGCTTCATAGTGCTAAGTGGTGCTGAGAGAATAATCTATGATGCTCCCACTTAATTCAATAAGTGATCAGAAAATTGACCTGTTTTCAACTGATTGTGAGATGATGTGCAGAGCGAAAAGAATAATGTTGTCGGAGTAATACTGGCAGGAGGAAGATCTCAGAGAATGGGTGGTGGTCACAAATCCCTCCTGAGCTTAGGTGGAGATACTTTGCTGGAGCATGTAATTAGACGAACAAGCCCTCAAGTTGACCGCCTTATTTTAAATATTAACGAAGACACGGCTTTATTTGAGTTCGTCAATTTGCCTTTTGTTAAGGATACTATTGATGGATTTGCTGGTCCGTTGGCCGGAGTTTTAGCTGGAATGGAATGGTCTAAAAAAAATGCTCCGGGATCAAATTGGATAGCTACTTTTGCTGCTGACACGCCGTTTTTACCAATGGATCTGGTGCAGAAGTTTTTGAGAACTATCGAAAAGACGAGTGCAGAACTCGTTTGTGCATCTTCGAAAGGACGTTCTCATCCAGTCTTTGGCTTGTGGTATGTGCCTCTTTTAGAAGATTTGCGCCGGGCTATAGCGAAAGAAGGTATTCGGCGTATTGATGCTTGGACATCACGTTATAATCTTCAGGTGGTTGATTTTATGGTGGGGGAGGTGGATCCCTTTTTCAATGTCAATCATCCACAGGATTTGGACATGGCAAGGGATTTATTTGCACTTAAGATCTAGGCTGATAATCAAGTTGAATGCTTTATAATGGCTCGAGCTGCAGCATCAATTATGGCATCAGCACCAATTCCGTATTGGCGGTACAAATCTTGGATGTTTCCCGATTGACCAAATTCTGTGACCCCTAGGGGTAACAATTTTCGACCGGTAACCGACCCAAGCCATGAAAGGGTTGCCGGATGTGCGTCTTGAACCGTTATTAATATAGCATTGCTATGCAGCGGAGCGAGTAAGTTTGTAATATGACAGTCAATATTATTTGTTCCTTCCATATTTTCCACTTGTGACCGTTGCCAAGCATGATAAAGCCTATCATAAGAGGTGATTGCCATTATTCCTAGTTCGGGAATTTCTTCCTTGAGTTGTTCATAAGCCTCAATCACTTCTGGGGCTACCGCACCTGAATAAACTATAGCAATTCTTGCCCCGTCAGCAGGGGGAATATGCCAATACGCGCCTTTAATAATTTGGTTTTCCAGTTCTGGCTTCATCTCTCGTGATGGTTGATCTATTGCTCTCGTTGAGAGACGAAGATAGATAGAGCCTCCGTTTTCTGCCTGCATATATTTGAAACCCCATCTCATAATCACAGCTAGTTCATCTGCATACGCAGGTTCATAAGAAGAAAGGCCCGGCTGTCCGATGCCTATTAAAGGACTAGAGATAGACTGATGCGCGCCGCCTTCGGGGGCCAACGTTATTCCGGCGGGAGTTGCCACCAACATAAAACGCGCGTCTTGATAACAAGCGTAGTTGAGAGAATCTAAGCCACGCGCAATGAATGGGTCGTACAAAGTTCCTATAGGCAAAAGTCTCGTTCCAAAAAGTCGACTCGAGAGGCCGAGAGCAGCTAACATAATAAAGAGATTGTTCTCCGCTATTCCAAGCTCGAAATGTTGTCCTGTACCATTTCGAAGCCATTTTTGGGCGGAGGCCACTTTCTCATCTCGAAAAACATCGTTCCGAACATCGAGACTGAAAACGCGTCTTTGATTGACCCATGGTCCTAGGTTTGTTGAGACCGTTACATCGGGTGACGTCGTAACTATTCGTGATGCAAGATCTGTGTTGCCGCGGCTAAGTTCATGTAAAATGTTCCCAAAACTTGCTTGCGTAGAAGTCGATGAGCGGAAATTTAATGGCAGATTATCTGGAATTGTTATTTTTGGCGGTTCATTTTCCTGAGGTGGTCTCTTATTAAATGGGGCTTGTAAGCAGAAATTTTTTGCTATTTCGGGTTCTATCAAAAGGTTATCATAAGCTGACCATTCCGAACCTTCGGGTATTTGCATTTTACTTCTAAATACATCCATCTGTTCCAAGTTCATAAGACCAGCATGATTGTCTCGGTGCCCGGCTAATGGTGTTCCATGACCCTTGATTGTGTAAGCTATAAAACACTGGGGTCTATCATCAGCCACACTATGAAAAGCTTCCAGAACAGCTTCCATATCGTGGCCCGCTAAATTTGTCATTAACGCATGCAGCTTTTCATCATCATGATCTTCAAGAATTGACTTAATGCCATGAACACCCCTCAAATCTTTTTTTAAAGGGGAACGCCATGCATCTTTTTCGCCTGACTGTCCTTTGAAGGTTAAAGCGCTGTATAAGTCATTGGGACAATCATCTATCCATTGTCGTAGGGTATCACCGCCCTGCAGAAAAAAGACGTTTTCAAGCTTTTTGCCGTACTTTAAAGGAACTACGTTCCACCCTACATTGTCAAAGAAATCTTGAATCTTCCTGAATAAACCGTCTGAGACGACACCATCTAAACTTTGCCTGTTGTAATCAATAATCCACCAGAGATTGCGAACATCATACTTCCAACCCTCTAGCATTGCTTCGTATATGTTGCCTTCATCAAGTTCTGCATCTCCCATTACTGCAATCATTCGGCCAGGCTCATTCACGTTAGCAAGTTGTTTATTTACCACTTTGTTCAATCTGGTGTAATCTTGAACCATCGATGCGAATAGTGTCATCGCAACGCCTAAGCCAACCGAGCCAGTGGAAAAGTCAACCCCGTCGGTATCTTTTGTGCGTGATGGATATGATTGAGTTCCTCCAAGAGATCTGAAAGCTTTTAATTTGTCTTCTGTCTGTCTACCCAACATGTATTGGATCGCATGGAAGACTGGGCTTGCATGGGGTTTAACAGCAACCTTATCCTGGACCTTAAGAACATTAAAATAGAGTGCTGTCATGATTGTCGTGATAGATGCTGATGAGGCTTGATGGCCTCCAACTTTCAACCCGTCAACGCTCTGACGCAAATGATTGGCGTTATGAACCATCCACATGGACAGCCATAAGACCTTATTTTCCAACGACTGTAAAATTCGAAGATCAGCTTTTTTGACAGGTTTCGTTTTTAAGGTCACGTCTGTTTACTTTTTAAAGAATCAACGAACACAGTGACAATAATGCCTTGCGCGTAATTTAATGTCGAGAAGTGATCATAAAACGCAATAAAAGTTAGTATATATTTCTTTATGTCGGACAAATTCCGGACTGATGTATGATATCTACGATTATTATTGCTTGTATATTCATTTAGTCTAAAGGAATACCCTATTCCGGAAAGATATTTTATTTTGACTTTCCATCTTGCTGTCGGCGCCATAGATCAGCATATAAACCATCTAAATTGAGTAAGGAGGAGTGGTGACCCCGTTCCTTTATCTCGCCATTGCTCAGAACAAGTATTTCGTCTGCATCAATTACGGTTGAAAGTCGATGTGCGATGACTAATGTTGTACTTCCAGATGAAATTTGCCCTAGACTTGTTTGGATTTCTTTTTCTGTTTTTGTGTCCAAGGCTGATGTAGCTTCATCGAATAAGAATATTTTAGGATCCTTCAATAGTGCCCTAGCAATTGCCACCCTTTGTTTTTCGCCGCCAGAGAGTTTTAACCCTCTTTCTCCCACCGGAGTATTGTATCCATCCGGAAGGCCCATTATAAACTGATGCACTTGTGCTAGTTCAGCAGCATTTTGTACTTCCAGTGGGCTAGCCTCAGGCCTGCCATACGCAATATTATAAAAAATCGTGTCATTAAATAAGACAGAGTCTTGAGGAACAATTCCAATTACTTTTCGAAGGCTGTCTTGTGATACCTGCCGGATATCCTGCTTATCTATCTTAATCGAACCCGCTTCAACGTCATAAAAACGGAATAACAATCTGGCAATGGTAGATTTTCCTGCTCCGGACGGGCCCACGATTGCAACCTTTTTACCGCTTTCCACCTTGAAGGAAATACCCCTTAGAATTTCCCTGTTGCCGTCATAGCCAAACCGGACATCGTCGAAAATAATTTCGCCATTTTCTACACTCAAAAAATTGGAATTACAGGGATCAAGTACCTCTAATTCTTCGTCTAGCAATTTGAACATAGCTTCCATATCGGTGAGTGACTGACGGATCTCTCTATAAACGAAGCCCAAAAAGTTTAGTGGTATGAATAGTTGTAGGAGATAGGTATTTACCATGACAAAGCCACCAACCGTCATTTCACCCTCCTCTATCTGCCAACCTGCTAGAGCCATAACGGCGGTAAGTCCAAAAGCTATTATAAATCCTTGGCCTATGTTAACGAGTGATAAGGTGGTCTTGCTCAATACGGATGCATCTTCGTAGCGCCGCAACGCTCTGCCAAAACGAACAGCTTCATGTCTTTCATTGTTGAAATACTTGACTGTTTCATAGTTGAGTAAACTGTCTATGGCGCGAGTATTGGCTCGGCTATCCATCTCGTTCATTCTTCGTCGAAACTTCATTCGCCATTCTGTAACGGAAAACGTGAACATTATATAGATTGATACAGTTGCAAAAATGATTAGAGCATACCAGAAATCAAAAACGATCCAGAGAATTCCGCAAACTAAGCAAATTTCCATGACAGTAGGAATTATATTAAACAGCATGAAGTTGAGTAAAAACTCTATTCCTTTGATGCCTCTTTCAATTGCCCGGGAAAGTCCGCCGGTTTGACGATCTAAATGAAATCGAAGAGATAGTGCGTGAAGATGCTGAAATGTTTTGAGAGCAACTTTTCTTATAGCCCTCTGACCAACACGAGCAAAAAAGAATTCCCGCAATTCTGCAAAGCCTTGCTGTGCTACCCGAACTGTTCCATACGCTATCAATATCCAAATTAATGAAGTCAGGAGGAAGTTTCCATCGGTTGAAATAAGATCAACTGCCTCCTTATAAAATACTGGGACCAAAACCGTCGCAAGTTTTGAAATGCCCAGACAAAGGAGCGCAGCCAGCACACGGGCTTTGACATCTAGTTCGTTCTTTGGCCAGAGATAGGGTAATAAAGTTTGGATTGTTGCCCAATCTTCGCGCCCTGGGAGCCGATACTCTTTCCGGTTATGTGTTCTAGTCGCCATTTGTTTTTGGGGCTCTGGTTCAATAATCTCAGACGTCATCATTTTGCGATGTGTAAAGGTTGATATACGGTAAAGACAACGTTTCTGATAGTTTAAGAACAAAATTCACTAAGCTATTTTGTTTTCCAGACTTTTCGTTTATCAACGCTCCTANNTTATACAAAAATAATATGGNCTGTTGCGAAAGATAGTAAACAGTAATGTTTAAAAAACTACTTATAGCAAATAGAGGTGAGATTGCTTGTAGAATTGCGTCCACAGCACGTAGAATGGGTATTCGAACTGTGGCCATTTATTCTGACGCGGATCGAGATAGTCTGCATGTGGAAGCTTGCGATGAGGCGGTTGCTATAGGTGGACCAAGTTCAGCCGACTCGTATCTAAAAATAAATAAAGTTCTAAGCGCGGCAATCGAAACAGAGAGTGACGCGATACACCCCGGATATGGGTTTTTATCCGAAAATCCAGCATTTGCGAAAGAATGTGCTGCCGCAAAAATTATTTTTGTCGGGCCGCCAGCGACAGCAATTGAGGTTATGGGGTCTAAATCAAAAGCCAAAAAACTTATGGAGTCGGTAGGCGTGCCGCTGGTTCCTGGCTATCATGGCGAAGAACAAGAGGTTTCATATCTTTCGCAAAAAGCTAATGAAATAGGTTTCCCGGTACTTGTGAAAGCAAGTGCGGGTGGAGGTGGAAGGGGGATGCGTATCGTAGAAAGTCTTGACGACCTAGAGGCTGCGATAAGTTCGTCTAAGAGGGAAGCTAAGGCAGCGTTTTCTGACGATCATCTGATGTTAGAAAAATTCATAAGCGAACCGCGCCACATAGAGGTTCAAATATTTGCAGATGAGAAAGGGAATGTGGTTCACATTTTTGAAAGGGATTGTTCTGTACAAAGGCGATATCAAAAAGTTATTGAGGAAGCGCCTGCACCAAATCTATCGATCGAGACACGCCAAAAGTTATTTGAGGCAGCATTAACCGCCGTGCGCGCTATAAATTATGTTGGGGCTGGGACAATAGAGTTTATAGCGGATGCTAATCATATCTATTTCATCGAGATGAATACTAGACTACAGGTTGAACACTCGGTTACGGAAGCGATAAGCGGTATCGATCTTGTGGAGTGGCAGATCCGAATAGCAAACGGCGAGAGGTTACCACTGAGCCAAGAAGAGATAACTCAAAACGGGCATGCTATAGAGGCAAGGCTATATGCAGAAGATCCGATCACCTTCCAGCCTCAGGCGGGCGTAATCAAGCACCTAAAACTACCTTTGGAGAAAGTTCGTGTGGATACTGCCGTCAAGACTGGTGATGTGGTTTCAATATACTATGATCCCATGATCTCCAAACTTACTGCTCATGGTTCCACCAGAGAGCTTGCTCGCTCAAAACTTTTACATGCAATTGAGGAAACAGAGATTGATGGTCTCGAATCAAATAAGCAATTCCTTATTCACGCGCTTGGGCATCCTAAGTTCAAGTCCGCAAATTTGCACACAGGATTTGTCGATGAGAATGCAAGCTCACTTCTAAAACCTAATGGCGATCCTGATCAACGTTATCAGGCTATGGCAGCTTTTCTCCTGCTCCAGAAAAGATTTGAGGAGCACATGGATATCGTTGATGTTCACGACAAAAATCTCAACCCATGGGATGACAAAGCTGGCTGGCGTGTTAATGGTCCGGGCTTTTTTGAGATCGATTTATTGTATAACGGCGAAATAAAATCGTTTTTGGTATCTATTGAAAAAAAGCACTTTCAAATTTTAAGGCCCTTCAAAACAAAAATGCTCATGCCGGCCATTCGTTGGGTCTCTCAAAATTATGGTTCGTTATTGCGAAGCGCAGAAACTAAAAATAAAGGCATTAATTTTAACGCGGATTTAGAGCATATTACTTTTTTCTTAAAAGAGCGGACCCTCTCTTTTGTTTCTCCACGGAAGGCTACCATCAGTAAGACCGACGCTTTAGACGAAACGAGTTTTACAGCGCCGATGCCTGCTAAAGTTATATCAGTTAATGTGCATGCTGGGACAGAGGTCACTGCGGGCACTATTCTTGTTATTCTGGAAGCTATGAAAATAGAAAACCCGATTAGAGCGACAAAATCAGGTGTTGTCGAAACGGTTTTTTTTGCTGAAGGAGATATTGTGGAAGAGGGTGAGATATTATTGAAATTTACCCCTGCCAAAATTAATTAACGTCGCTATTTGGCTTTTAAAAGTGTCAACCAAACTGGATAAAAAGAAAAAAGGTTTGCCACCGGTACGTTTTTTTATATTTGGGCTTATTGCCCTAACCTCAATTTTTATTTTTGTTACTGAGCCCTTTGGTTTTTCAGATAAGCTATCATCGTCAGCTGTACTGGTATTACTTGTGGTCGGAGCTTTAGCAACGGGTGTAATACCAGAACAGATAACCATCCTTATTTTTTTCTTGCTTGCTATGCTGTTGGTGGTTGCTTCACCCCCAATCGTTTTCTCGGGGTTTGTTTCAGGAGCCTTCTGGTTAGTCTTTGGCGGATTAATAATTGGGGCCGCAGTAGAAACAACAGGGCTAGGTAATCGTATAGCTCGGGGCTTGATATCCTATGTGAGTGGTTCTTACATGTGGGTTGTTGCGACCATAGTACTTATAAATGTTATTCTCATTTTTTTGATGCCATCGACTTTAAGTCGAGTTGTTCTTTTAATACCGATAGTCGTGTCAATTTCTGATCAAATGGGGTATTTGCGAGGGAGTAAACCGGCGAACGGGCTTGTTATGGCAACGGTGCTAACCGCATATTTGTGTTCAACTTCTGTTTTGCCCGCTAATGTACCGAACAATGTTCTCATGGGGGCTTCAGAAACATTTTTGAATACGCCAATACGTTATTTTGAATATTTCTTACTCCATTTTCCCATTTTAGGACTTTTAAAGGCTGTAATAGTTTGGGGGGCCGTCGTCTACCTATTCAGACCGGAGAAATTTAAAGTTAACACTCCAATAGGCGACACACGATCAATAAAAAAATCAGAAACCAAACTACTCAAAGACGAGAGACGCATCTTAATTTTGCTCATGTGTGCTCTTTTACTATGGGCAACCGATGCGGTTCATGGCATCACGCCGGCTTGGGTCTCATTAGCCATCGGTATAGCATGTTTATTCCCGAAATTTGGTGTTGTTTCTCCGTCGGAATTTAAAGAGAAAGTTGCAATAGGACCCTTACTATATGTAGCTGGTATAATAGGCATCGGCGCGGTTGTTGCAGATAGCGGTCTTGGCAACTATTTAAGCAAAGTAATGATTGAGGCGTCAAATCTCTCCCCGGATAGTCCAATGAGTGGTTTTATCGTTCTCAGCGGCATATCTATGCTTTTAAGTTTTTTTTCAACAATGCCCGGCGTGCCAGCGATAATGATACCTCTGGCGCCAGAACTCCAAGCTGCATCAGGTTTGCCGTTGAAAACGGTTGTAATGACCCAGGTGATTGGTTTTTCTACTGTTTGGCTGCCCTATCAAGTGCCCCCTATTATCGTGGGGATGCAACTTGCAGGTGTGCCGATGGCGGTGGGTGTAAAAGTGACTTCATTGATAGCAATACTAAGTGTTATCCTATTGACGCCTTTAATAATCATTTGGTGGCAGTTCTTAGGTTATCTTCCTTATCGGATCATATAATGGCGGTAAATTTAATTAAGCTATGTGTGGGTATAAGTTCAATCGAGGAACTTGAGAGCCTCCAGCAGAATAGACGCAGACGGAGAGTTGCAGAGGATGCAGAAGCATTAAACATTCACGTTACTCGTAATACGCCTAAACGGGCTGAAGAGATAATTGGCAAAGGATCCTTGTATTGGGTAATGAAACGGCGCGTAGTAGCCCGTCAACCGATAGTAGATATAAGGCCGATGAACATCGAGGGTAAAAAACACTGCGCCATAATATTAAATCCAGAAATAATAAGAACTCATTTAAAGCCGTGCCGTCCTTTTCAAGGGTGGCGTTATCTTGAATTAGCGGACACTCCGGCGGACCTATCCACCACCAAAGTTGCGTCCGACGACATGCCGTATCATTTACAGGACGAACTGAGGTCTTTAGGCCTTTTGTGATATACGATTAAGGCTTCAAAAGTAGTTTCAAACAGCAAAAGCAAGTGACAATTTGGCAGAAAAATATTGCTGGCTGGAGCAATAGCATGACGACAATCTGTCAAAACTAAATTATTTTAAAAAAAATATGAATTTTTCCAAAATTTCTGACTTGTTTCGCTTGCTTATCTAAATAAAGGTGTCTATAAGGATCGTCCGCGCTCGTAGTGGCGAGCGATTTTATAGATCCGGTCTTAAGAATATCAAGTCGTGGTATTAGAAAGGTCGGAGCTTGTTTGGTCTTTGACATTGTAGATAATTCGAAAGGGATGCGCAGGCGGCGTTGTGGCTTGCATAAGCGTTACAAATAAAAGTCTGTCTTGCGTATCCTTAGCGTGCTTTAAAATTTCTCATTGTGGTCACCACAAGACAGAAATTTTAAAACAAAACACGTAAACCTTTGCTTTTTTATTAAAGCATTGGTTGTGATGTGCGGGACGGGCTCTGTTGATCTGAATCACTGTGACACACTCGGCTAACGCCGAATTCAAAAGGTGGTTCATGAAATCAACCTGAGAGTTTGATCCTGGCTCAGAACGAACGCTGGCGGCATGCTTAACACATGCAAGTCGAACGAGAAGCTATCTTCGGATAGTGGAAAGTGGCGCACGGGTGAGTAACGCGTGGGAACCTGCCCCGAGGTT
>NZGS01000141.1 GCA_002690995.1 Rhodospirillaceae bacterium | reverse complement strand
GAATTCGGTCGTCTAGTGAACCGTATGCTGAATTAGCTGCATCTACCATAAAAGACAGGCTGGGTGCTGATTGGGGACTAGCAGAAACCGGCGCTGCGGGGCCATCAGGAAACCGTTATGGTGACGCGGCTGGTCATACATGCATTGCTATTAATGGAAGATATAACAGAGTTTTCACTCTTGAGACTAACTCAGATAGTAGAGAGGAAAACATGTGGCAATTTGCAAGTGAAACTCTCACGCTTTTTAAAAAAGTTCTGTCGGAGGCTAATTAACTCCCTAAGCTGGATTATCTTGTTTGATCATTTCAGAGGCTTTTTCACCAATCATTATGCAGGCCGCGTTTGTATTACCAGATACCATTGTTGGCATTATAGAACCGTCAGCTACGCGAAGTCCCTCAAGTCCGTGAACTTTAAGGCGTTCGTTCACCACAGACTCAGGTCCATTCCCCATACGACATGTGCCAATCGGGTGATATGCAGTTTCCGCGGTGTTGCGGATGAAACTTAAGATTTCATCATCTGTCTTAACTTTTGTACCTGGTGAGAATTCTTCCCCTCGTACATCCCTCATCGCCTTAGTATTCATTATTTCCCGAATTTTTTTGAAGCCGGCTATCATCGCATCCCGGTCGATTGGATCGGTAAGAAAGTTAAAATTAATAGCAGGTTGATCGCTCGCTTCTGGTGATTGTATGTGGATAGACCCTAAGCTCTCTGGCCTCAACTGATATATCGATACAGTCATTCCAGAAAATTTATGGAGCTGTCTTTTCTTTGGATTTTTGACAGCGTAAGGCACCATATGCATTTGTATATCCGGGGTCTCCATATCTTCCCGTGTTCTTAAAAATGCAAGCATAGGTGCTGATGGTAAGGTTATGAATCCTCGGCGTTGGAAAATATATTTCATTACTTGCCAAATTGGCCCAAGACCTTGCATCCGTTGATTATACGATAACTCTCCCCGCTTCATATTGAATTGTATACGAGCATTGATATGATCTCGTAAATGCTCTCCCACTCCATTTAGTTCATGTTTCACTTCTATTCCGTTATCTGTGAGGAGTCGAGCTTGACCGATTCCCGACAGTTCTAAAAGTTGTGGTGAGGCTACACCTCCGGTGCATACTATCACTTCCTTGTGGGCATGCACGAACCTATCTTGTCCGTTTTTTCTAAAGTGCACTCCAGAGCATTTTTTCCCCTTAAATAAAAGCTTTTGAACATGAGCATTGGTTTCAATTCTAAGATTTGGTCGATTTTTTACTGGATTTAAATAACAGCGGGCGGTACTCATTCTCAAGCCATTGCTAATGGTAGTTTGAGTTCGAACAATTCCCTCTTGCGATTTGCCGTTGTAATCCGGGTTATGCGGTATCCCTAATTCTTTACTTGCAGCTTTTATTGCGTCGTAAAGTGGTCCTTCGTCTGTAGCCTTGCTCACCCGTAGCGGTCCCCCTTGTGATCTTAAATCATCTTCGCCGTGTTCGTAGTGTTCCATTTTCTGAAAAAAAGGCAGCACATCATCAAAACTCCAACCCCTGTTTCCAAGCTGTCCCCATGTGTCATAATCCAAAGGTTGTCCTCTAACAAAAACCAAGCCGTTAATTGAACTGGAGCCGCCAAGCAAGCGACCGCGAGGTACAGGTATGCGTCTATTGGCAGTACCTTCTTCTGGCTGCGAACTATACCGCCAATTTGCTGTTGGATGATCTATCAAAAGCCCAAAACTTATTGGAAAACGCGAATATGGGTGGCTTGCGGCGCCTGCTTCTAGCAGCAAAACTCGCCATTTACTTTTTTCCGTAAGCCGGCTAGCCAAGACGGATCCAGCGGAACCGGCTCCGACAATTATGAAATCATAGATATCTTTTTCCAATTCTAATGCTCCAAACCCAAGTAAAGCAAAATCGCTTTGAGAAAATTGTTTAATTATTGGAAATTGACAAGTCGCTTAATCAAAGTTTCGAGAATAATCAGTCATGTGACTTTTAAAGCGCTTTTTTGTTTTGAACATAGCAATTGTTTATTGAATAAAATTCAACCATATTCGTGAATTATGGTATACTAGTCTTATCGAAAACCCTCTGGCTTGGCTCAATGAATCTTATCAATAAGTACGACTTAATTGTTATCGGCAGCGGGCCTGGCGGCCGTCGCGCAGCTATTCAAGCGGCTAAATTTAGTAAAAAGGTACTGGTAATCGAAAAAAGTGAAAGGGTCGGGGGCGTCTCTGTTCACACTGGCACAATTCCTAGTAAAACGTTGCGAGAAACTGCTTTGAATTTATCTGGCTGGCATGAGCGTGAGTTTTATGGGCAATCTTACCGAGTAAAACAAAACATAACGGCAGCAGACTTAAAAAATAGACTCCACATGACTTTAGATCATGAAGTGGAGGTACTTAAACACCAATTTGCGAGAAATGCGGTTGAGACATTAAATGGGATAGCACGTTTTGTTTCTCCTACAACCGTTGACGTTGAATTTGATGATGGTGAGGTCGAACAATTTTCAGCTGAAAAGTTTATTATCGCTGTAGGCACAAATCCCTACAGACCAGAAGAAATACCCTTTGATGGCGCACGCATTTTTGATAGCGATGAAATTTTAAAGATTAAAAGATTGCCACGCAGTCTTACCGTGATAGGCGGTGGTGTAATTGGCGTTGAATATGCAACTATATTTAGCGCCTTAGATATCCCCATTACGCTCATAGAAGCGAGAGATACCATTCTTGACTTCGTGGATAAGGAAATAATAGCAGAATTAATGCATGAGCTCAGAGAACGCGGCGTTGCAATGAGACTTGGTTGCAACATTCAAGAGGTTCAAAAAATAAAAAATGGGCGCTGTAAAATTATCTTAGATAATGGTCGTGAAGTAAGAACGGACATGATTTTATTTGCAGCAGGTAGATATGGGGCAACGAGTGTGCTTAATCTTGATGTATTAGGCTTGTCGCCAGATAAACGAGGGCGTTTGAATGTGGATAAAAACACATTTCAAACAGATAACCCAAATATTTATGCTGTCGGCGACGTTATAGGCTTTCCTAGTCTTGCCTCTACCTCAATGGAGCAGGGACGTATAGCCGCTTGCCACGCATTTGATGAATTGGCACATGCGCCTCCTGAATTCTTTCCCTATGGGATCTACGCGGTGCCAGAAATTTCCACTATTGGAATGAGTGAAGAAGAAGCTAAAAATGCAGCGATACCTTATGAGGTAGGCGTAGCAAGATTTAGAGAAACTTCCCGGGGTCACATAATGGGTCTCGACTCTGGAATGATGAAGATGATTGTTTCGCTCGAAACTCGGAAGCTTTTGGGTGTCCACATAATCGGTGAAGGGGCAACAGAGTTAATTCATATTGGGCAGGCTGTGCTTAATTTGGGAGGGCCAATAGAATACTTTGTGGAAAATACTTTCAATTATCCAACCTTGGCTGAGGTTTACAAAATAGCTGCTCTTGATGTTTGGAACAGGTTGCCCCGAAACAACTAGCGTTCCTGTTTCATCTAGGTGCATTTTGAGATAATTTCATGGTTAGTGTACTTGATTATAAATAAGACAAGATCAAAGTTCATTTAAAGAATGGGGTTGCTATGGATTTACATCTTGCGGGTAAAAAGGTGATTGTTACGGGGGCGAGTAAGGGGATTGGCCTTGCCATAGCAAATGAATTTGCAAAGGAAGGGGCGTCTGTCTCTTTCTGCGCTAGAGGTCGTGATAGTCTCGAAAGCGCTCGAGAGTTAGTCGCAAGAAATGGCGGCAATGTTCACGCGGACATCTGCGATGTTTCAGATAAAAAAAATCTAATAAAATACATTGAAAACGCGGTTAAGAACTTGGGCGGTTTGAATATTTTGGTTAATAATCCATCTGGCTTTGGTAGAAGCGATGATGAACATGGATGGCAGGTGGGAATAGATATTGATTTGATGGCGTTGGTAAGGGCGTCCTGGACAGCTGTTCCTTTTATCGAGAAAACAGGCGGCGGCTCTATCATTCATACTTCTTCTATATCTGGACTGACATCATCTCTGCGGACACCACCGTATGGCGCCGTAAAAGCTGCGGTGATACAATATACAAAAACTCAGGCACTTCAGTTAGCCTCGAGAAATATACGTGTAAATTGTATCGCGCCTGGTTCAATTGATTTCCCCGGCGGGACTTGGGACGATGCCAAAAAAAATAACCCAAAACTTTATGCAGGTATTAAGAATTCAATCCCTTTTGGTAGGTTCGGTAGGCCCCAAGAAGTTGCTAAGCTAGCAGTATTCTTAGCATCAGATGCCGCTTCTTGGGTCACCGGCGAAACTGTAGCCGTTGATGGCGGCCAGATGTTGTGAAATTTACAGCCTAATCATGCTGATTTAAATATCGTTAAGCGCACGCGCTGCCTCTCTAATTGCTTTAACGGTAATATTTACGTCATCTTCGTTATGCGCTAGTGAGACATAAAACTTGCTATCTCCCTTAAAGACTTGATTTGATCTGAGAAGCTTATTGAATGCGCTTCCTTTTTTCGTGTCAGCTTTTAATATACCTCTGTAATCAGAAATTTCATTATTCGTAAAAAATACATCGAACAACGGAGGTTCGCCGAGTATCACCGCACTATGACCATAATCTTTCATAGCAGCTTCCAATTCTCCCATTAATACTCGGCCGGTATCAAATACAGTCTCGTATGCTGATTTCGGCTGTAATATTTCTAAGGTTGCGAGCCCTGCCGCCGATGCAACTGGGTTTCCACTTAAGGTCCCTATTTGTGGTAAGAAATGTTTATCGCCAACCGCGTCCTTATCAAAGAGTTGCATCAAATCTTTGCGTCCACCAACAGCAGCAAGTGGAAACCCACCACCAATAATTTTTCCTAATGAACAAAGGTCTGGCGTGACGGAGTAAAATTCCTGCGCGCCACCATAAGCAAACCGAAACCCAGTAACAATCTCATCAAATATAAGTGGTATATCATATTTCAGTGTCATGTCCCGTAAAACTTCAAGAAAGCCGGGGGCAGGAGGAATGAGCCTTTGAAAGGGTTCGACAATCACTGCTCCTAATTGTTCATGATGCTCTTCTAGAATAGTTTTGAACATATCTGTATCGTTGAAAGGTGCTACGATAACCTCTTCGCTAACCTTTTTTGGGATCCCAGGTGAGTCAGGGATTGCTTGAGGGAAATTACTGAGAGTCTTTGGTGCAAGACTCATTAGAGAATAGTCACTCATTCCATGATAACCGCCTTCAAACTTTAAAACTTTGTCGCGTTCGCGATAAGCTCGAGCTATTCGCATTGCATAGAGTGTCGCCTCAGATCCGGAACTAACAAACCGAATTTGTTCGATGCAATTTACTGCGGCACAGATTTCCTCAGCTAACTTTATTCCGTGCACATTGTTTGCAAAGAAAGTGGTGCCGTTTGGTACTTGATTAAGGACTGCTTCAGTAACTTTAGGATGTGCGTGACCAACAAACATGGGGCCTGACCCTAGAAGAAAGTCTACGTATTCATTGCCTCTATTATCCCAAATTCTTCCTTCTTTCCCTCGCGCGATTATGACATCACTAGCCATATTGCCAAAATGGCCACCTGGAAGCACAGCGTGGGCACGCAGACTTAAATCGTCATTTAGGGGAGAAATTTCTATTTCGGTCATCTTTTATTCCTCTGCTGTTCACGCTGACGATGTTCTTGTTTGTTTTAGGGTAATCCAAAAAATGATTCAAAGACGAGATATCTACCATTATATCCGTTATCCGATATTCTAAAAGAAGGATTTGGTCGGACTGAATTGGCTGTTAACTAGAGAGTATCCTGTTTTAAAGACAACTTGTGAAGAAAGTATGAGTGATGACGAGTGAACTTGTTTTATACGAATCTCGCGATGGTATCGCGCTAATTACAATAAATAGACCAGAAAAAATGAATGCATTGTCAAACAGCTTAGTCGCTCAACTCAGGGATGCATTCATTCGGTTCAAACATTCCAATGACCAGTGTGCGGTACTAACTAGCTCAGGAGACAAGGCTTTTTCTGTTGGAGCAGATATAAAGGATCCACCAACAGATCCGGACCTTTGGGAATGCATGCCTGGGGTAGGAGTGATAGTTGATAAACCAGTCATTGCTGCAGTAGCCGGATATTGTGTTGGTGGAGCGTATTGCTTGGTGCAGTTTTGTGATTTAGCGGTAGCCGCAGAGAATGCAGATTTTTTCTATCCAGAAGCCCAACTAGGTTTTTGTGGTGGCTTAATCGCCAGTACCGCAGCCCGCATACCACATAAAATAGCGATGGAGTTGATGTTAACAGGCAAACATTTTGATGCTCAACGAGCATATGAAGTTGGTATGGTTAACCAAGTCGTTCCTGTCGGAAAGCAGGTTGACGTAGCAATGGATTATGCAAAAATTTTGGCAAATAGTGCTCCACTGGTTGTCGGTATGATTAAACGTTTTGTGCGCGATACTGTTACGCCAAAGGGCCCATCTGAACTTCACGCGCTTGCCCGAGCAGAATTGTTCACTATTAGATATAGCGAAGATCAGCAAGAAGGAGGCGCAGCTTTTCGGGAAAAACGGACACCAATTTTTAAAGGTCGTTAAACAAATCTCCTGACATTGTCCGTTTTAAATGACTACAACTATTGTCTATGCTGAGAGGAGTTAGAAATTATAAAACTAGGTGGCTTAGGTGTTTTCGCTTCCACGCATCTTTTGGATAGAGAAAAGCTGGCATTACTTGCGAATAATGTTGAAAAGTTTGGCTTTGGCTCTCTATGGTTTCCTGAAGCTACGTCCTTTGAGTCATTTTCACTCGCAGCATATTTATTAGCGAATTCAAACAAACTGATAGTGGGAACAGGCATAGCAAATATTTATGCCCGCGATGCTGTAACGTCCGCGCAAGGCCATGATGGTTTGAACGCTCTTTTCAAAAAGAGATTTATTTTGGGTTTGGGTGTTAGTCACGTTTCCTTTGTTGAGAAAATTCGCGGCCAAAAATTTGGCAAGCCAGTCTCTTCAATGAACGAATATTTAGAAAAGTTAGGGAATGCTGATATCGATCCAAATCTTCGAATGGAAGATAGGAATATTATTTTGGCGGCATTGGGGCCGAGGATGTTGGAGTTGGCTGCTGCTAAAAGTAAGGGTGCGATACCCTACAGTGTGACCCCCGATTACACGGCGAAAGCACGGGAACTCTTAGGGCCGAAGGCTTGGCTTTGTGTTGAACAGAAAATATGTCTAACAAATTCTTTATCTAATGCGCGGTTCATTGCGAAAAAACAAATGGATCGCTATTTGCGATGGCCAAACTATGTTGATAATTGGATAAGAATGGGTTTTAAGCATTCAGACTTGGAGGGAGAGGGGTCTTCAAGATTTTTAGACGCTATGGTTTGTTGGGGCAGCGATAAGAGGATAATGAACTGCTTGGAACAGCATTTTAGCGCTGGCGCAGATCATGTTGTTGTGTAAGCCTTAAGACCTGATGGCAAGGAATATCCAGATTTTGATGCGCTGAGGGCGGTTTCACAGACTAGCTAGGGCACGTAAAATTGGTTTGGATTATTGCAAAGTTGGGATTTTTATTACCGAGTAGGACCAACCTTCGTTGGGAAAAATATATGAAACTGTTTGAAGCTAGACCCTTAGCGAAAGATCGCTCTGTATGAACCATACAAGAGACGTAAAAACGAAGATAGATGTAGACGGTCCAGTGGCCTGGCGGCGGCTAGTAGCCTCTCTTGTAATCGGAAGTGTTGGTGGCGTCGGCATGTGGTCCTCCGTCATTTTGCTTCCCGAGATACAAAATTATTTTTCATTAGATCGCGGTGAAGCCTCTCTGTCTTACACAGTAACGATGCTGGGCATTGTATTCGGAAACGTTTTCATGGGACGAATGGTGGATAAATTTGGAGTTGTTACTCCAACACTTATCTCTGCTTTGTGTCTTGGGATTGGTTATTTTGGCATAGCTTTTGTTGAAAGCTTTTGGCTATTTCTAGTTTATCAAGGAATACTCATCGGTATCTTTGGCGCGTCGGGAACTTTTGGACCAATGATTTCCTCGGTTTCTTTGTGGTTTTTGCGGCACAGAGGTATAGCCGTCTCTTTAGTAGCAACAGGAAGCTACATAGCAGGAACTGTATGGCCACCAATTGTTAGAGAATTAATAGATTCTCTAGGATGGCAAATGACGCATGGGATAATAGGGTTAGTTTGTGTTGTTATAATGGTACCATTAGCGCTTTATTTGCGTGGCAATCCCCCCGCTGAACCTAAAGAGACTTTAGATGAAGAGATGGCAAGTGAAACGCGAGCTCCATTTTCTCTTAGGACACTCCAGATACTGCTCATTTTGGCAGGAATTGCATGTTGTGTGGCCATGTCTATGCCTCAGGTTCACATTGTGGCGTATTGTGTCGATCTAAAAGTTGGTGCTCAAAGAGGGGCAGAAATGTTGTCTCTCATGTTTGGGCTGGGAGTTATAAGCAGAATAGCGTTTGGGTTTATCACTGATTGGATAGGCCCAGCTTGGGCCTTATTTATAGGGTCATTATTGCAAGCTGTGTCATTACTTTTGTACCTGCCGGCAGATGATATTGTATCTCTTTATTTAGTGTCGGCTTTATTTGGTTTATTCCAAGGAGGAATTGTCCCAGCATATGCTGTTATAATTAGACAATATTATCCTGCTTCTCAGGCGGGGGTGCGCGTAGGACTGGTTTTGTCTGCAACAATAGGTGGGATGGCCTTTGGCGGTTGGTTTTCTGGTGAGATATTTGACCTTACGCTATCTTACGAGGCTGCTTTCTTAAATGGGTTCATATGGAATGTGTTCAATCTCCTAATCGTTGCGCTTATCTTGTGGCGCAGTAAAAAGTTAATACAGCCTGTCATAAAAAGGATGACAATTTCTATTCCAGCTGTAGGAAGATGGCCTGGTCCATTAAACTGATAGTAAGCAGAAGTTTTACACCGAAAGTAAGGGGATAAGCACATGACTTACACTGTTATTGCAAGATGCCAAGACAGTGGGCGGATTGGTTTGGGAATAGCTACTTACTCGATAGCGGTAGGCGGCTATTGTCCTTTTTTTATGGGCAATGAGGTGGTTTTGTCGACGCAGGCTTTTGCAAACCCGGCATTGGGCCCTTTGGCTTTAGAGTCGCTAGGTAGAAATAGTGCGCCATCAAAGGTGATATTAGATTTAGCTGTTTCTGATCCTGGTTTCGATTATCGCCAAGTTGGGATAATTAATCTATCAGGAGATGTTGGAATGCATACTGGAATAAATTGCCGAACATGGGCTGGCCATGAAGTAGGTGAGGGGTTTGCGGTATTTGGTAATGTATTAAAATCAGGAGATGTTGTAAGTGCAATGGGTGAGGCTTATCGTAAATCGGGCGAAGTGGATCTTGCAGAGCGATTGCTCGTTACTTTAGAGGCGGGGAAAAGGGCTGGCGGTCAAGCAAACTCCGAAGGCTTACCATTGCCCGAAAAATCAGCAGCTCTGATAGTAAAGGGAAACGATATTATTAAGAATATAGATCTTCGCATTGATTTGCACGAAGATGCCGTGACAGAACTTCAAAGAGTATACAAAACTTATGTATCTTACCTTGAGTATTACGAGCTTCGAGCTAGACACCCACAAAAAACGCCAGCACAGGATGTGTGGGTTAAGCAATCCCTGTTGGAAAAATAAAGAAAATTATCTAATAATTGAAAGAATTAACTCTATAAGCTAGTTCGTCGGGACAATTATCCGTGGCATGGATCACCGCGCAGTCCACCCACCATCTACTAGGAGACTGCTTCCTGTAACCATCCCTGAGGCAGGTGAAGCAAGGTAAACAACGGCATCAGCCACATCCTCTACTTGTCCAATTTTTCCAAGCGCAATTCTGCTGATTGTGTCGGCGGTAAACTCCTTGCTTTCAAAAAAAGGTTTGGTCAGGGGCGTTTCTATAAAAGTAGGGCCTACAGAATTCACACGGATACCATGCGGTCCAAGTTCAACACCCATCGCTTTTGTTAAACCCTCAATTGCATGCTTACTTGCACAATAAACGGTTCTATTTGGGGCTCCAACATGACCCATTTGCGAGGAGATATGAATTATCGAACCACCATGATTTCGCCGCAGCATCTCTTTAACAACTGCTTGCGACATCAAAAATGCACCGCGTACATTTAAGTCTAAGATGGTATCTAAGTTATTTAGACTGACATCAACAAACGCTTCGGGGATATTTGTACCTGCGTTGTTTACAAGAATATCTATCTGGCCAAGTCTGGGAATAACTTCGCTAATTTGGTCCGGATTAGCTGCATCACAAACAGCTATATCAGCTGTGCCGCCATCACTTTGGATATCTAGCTGAAGCTTTTCTAACTCATCCAGCGTTCTACTTAAGGCAATTATCTCTGCTCCAGCCTCTGCTAGAGCTAGAGCGCAAGCATGGCCTAATCCACGGCCAGCACCACTTACTAATGCTCTCAGGCCATCAAGCCGAAACCGATCGAGGGAGCGCTTTTTCGTTTCGATCATTGTTCCTCCTTTTTTGAAAGTCGGTCACGCTTTTCAATCTTGTCCTGCGCTGTTACTGCCACCATATCGACGAACGCGAATATCCGCTTGCTCTTTATGTCCCGCGAAACCTTCAATTGCGCACAGTCTGGAGCAATATTCTCCGATTAGTGCACTAGCTTCTGGCGAGGTTATTCTCTGATAAGTACAAGTTTTTAAAAATTTTCCTACCCATAGTCCGCCTGTGTACCGCGCGGCTTGTCTGGTTGGGAGTGTATGATTTGTTCCTATCACTTTATCACCGTAAGAAACATTGGTTTCAGGGCCGAGAAACAAGGCACCAAAGTTAGTCATGTTTTCTAGAAAATAGTTGGGATTTCGTGTCATTACTTGAACATGTTCACAGGCGATTTCATTGCTCACCTCTAGCATTTCTGCTTCATCCTCGCATAAAATGACTTGTCCATAGTCTGTCCACGCTTTTTCTGCGATGGCCGCAGTAGGCAACACTTTTAGCTGGCGATTTACCTCTTTAATTGTTTCTCTCGCTAGTTGTTCAGAGTTTGTAACTAAAATTGCAGGTGATGTCGGGCCATGCTCTGCTTGGCCCAAAAGATCTGTTGCACATATTTCGGCGTCAACGGTGTCATCAGCGATGACTAATGTCTCAGTGGGACCCGCAAATAAATCTATACCAACGCGTCCATAGAGTTGTCTTTTAGCCTCGGCAACAAAAGCATTTCCTGGCCCTACTAGCATATCGATTGGGGAAATAGTCTCGGTCCCTAGGGCCATTGCCCCAACTGCTTGAATGCCGCCTAGGCAATAAATTTCATCTGCTCCCGCAAGATGCATTGCAGTAACTACTGCGGGATTGGGTGCACCATTAAATGGTGGTGAGGCGGCAATTATTCTTTTAACACCGGCCACTCCTGCGGTCACTATACTCATATGTGCTGATGCTACCATAGGGTATTTCCCGCCGGGCACATAGCAACCAACGCTATTAACGGGTATATTTTTGTGTCCAAGAATTACTCCGGGGAGTGTTTCAACCTCAACATCGGTAAGAGCTTTCCTTTGGATTTTGGCGAAATTGCGAACTTGTTCTTGGGCAAACTTAATATCGTTTATCTCTTGGAGTGAAAGCTTTTTCACACAGGCCTCGACCTCAGAGCCAGATAGAAGAAACTCTGTTGGATCCCATTTGTCGAAATCTTTAGACATCGCTCTCACCGCGTCATCGCCGCGCTTTTCAATATCCGCTAAAGCCGTTTCGACCATAGATTGAACTTTGTCATTTTCTTCAGCTTTCACTCTTTCAGAAAGCCCGGATTTCAAGATGACAGCCATGCAATTCTCCAAAAA
>NZGS01000140.1 GCA_002690995.1 Rhodospirillaceae bacterium | reverse complement strand
TCAAAGCAAACAAGATAGTTTTGTTCTTTCCGAAAATCATTTTACTTGTAGTATTTGTGGTAATGTCATCACCACGACGAACGACAATCTCATTTCATTCAATGATATTGAGCGGATCAATATAGGATCAAAATATAGCTACGATCGTCGAGTTCATTTCAAAGATTCTGTCAAGCGTTTCCAGGGAAAGCAAAATGTCAATATTCCCACCGAACTTTTTGATAATCTTTTACAACATTTTCTAAATTTTCGTTTGATCCCCCAGAATTATGCTGAATTACCAAAAGAGGTTGCCTTCAAAAAGGTCACACGTGAACACATTCATATCTTCCTCAAAGAATTAGGCTATAGTAAATTTTACGATGATATCGTATACATTTACCATAAAATCACGGGGCATCCCATTCCGGATATTACCCATTTGGAGAACCAACTCTATCTCGACTTTGACATTCTTGTCGAAGAATACGACAAGACATTCAAAAACGATCGAAAAAACTTTATTAACAACCAATACGTTCTCTTTCAACTCTTGAAAAAATACAATTACCAATGTCGAAAAGAGGATTTCAACTTTCTCAAGACAAATGACCGCAAAATTTTTCATGATTCAGTTTGTCAAAAACTCTTTGAAAAATTGGGATGGAATTTCAAAGCCATATTCTAAGATAACACCTGTAACAATTTATCGATGGAAGGCACATAACCCGTATGCGTTTTACCCGTCTTTTTCGAAACCATATGCGGAAAGCCTCGTACATGTGCCAGCTCCGGACGATTTCGTATGTCGGAAATGATGGTCACCTGATCCATGACACCGCTGTCAGTTAACATTTGTTTCATTTTTGTACAATAACCACATCCATTCATGACATAAACATGAATATCCAAATCTTTTATGGGGGTTGACTGCGCATAAGGCTCTATTGGTGCACCTGATAATTCTGCAATCAACGTTTGTGGATTTTCATAGCTGGATGATTGTCGTTTTGTCTTTAGCGAATAAAACATTGGAACCTTTTGTCCGCCAAATGCCTGAAAGAGCTCGACATTGGCCGCAACGCCTAAATTTTTGACAATAAAAACGTTTTCTAGTGAATCACCAAATAAACGACGCATAATGTTCAAGCACTGCACAGATGTATGACAACTTTCAGAAAAATTTACAAATAATATAACATGTAAACGTTGAAGAGCGTTTGCCATGGTCAGGATATGCTCCTGGTGATTATGGTACACACGCTGTGTGTCATTATACGACTTTAAATTTGAATATTGTCGCATTTGTTTATTAAAAATATGTTATATTTTTAAATTATTTTATTCCAACGAATCGTAACCCCAGTTCTTGTACCACGTTTTCCCATATCCGGCTTCGACGAGACGTTGTTCATCATCACTCAAATATCGCGGATGAAGACCTGACTTTAAGGATTCCACAATGTAGGATAACGATTCTTCCATTGATATTTCCTTTTTTCCTGTTTGAAATCCCATAGTATCTAACGTTCGATGGAATTTTTCGCCAAACTCTTGATACGATTTTCGATCTTCCTCCGATAGATTTTTGATTAAAGTATTCTTCATATTCTCAAATATTGATTCCGATACACACGCTTTCGGTTTCTCCTCTTCCTCTATCAATTTTGCAGGGACATCAGACATTTCAATTTTATTGCTTCAATCCTTCTATTTAAATAAATTTTTCAAAGAAAAGTTGATTATGATGGAGAATTTATTGGAGTCGCAACCCATTATAATGGATATACAGGTGCTTGAACGTTCTCCATCTCGATATCGCATTCGTTTATTTCAAGAGGATGATACAATTGGAAATCTGCTTATTCATCAAATTGGACTATCGAAAACGATTGATTTCGTGACGTACCAACGGTGCCATTATCTTCATAAGCCATCTTTTATCGATCTCCAATATCAAACAACGGAACCGACTGACCGAATCGAAAGTTACTTTTTTGAAGCAATTGAGCATTTGGAAAAACATATTCAAAATATATTTTCCCTTATTCCATGATGAATGGAAAAAGGACAACATAACGACGCTCAATTGGACAAACGAAATATTCTTTCGATAAAACCTCATGTGGGAGTTTTTTCGCCTGTATCATATGAAAAGCATATTTTGCTGGCGATAGATCACCAATGTCATCAAAGGAAAGACGTCCTGTGTCAAAATAATCATTCATGATTGTGTGAATTTTTTCTAAATTCCGATGAAACACGAAACATGGAATGATTGTCATGGATAGTCGATTTAACAAAAAATGTATTTTACTCATTGGCTTGACCGCAATTTCTTCAATGGACTCCGAATACTGTTCGTAACCACTGTTGGAAAAAATTTCACGTTTCATCTGAATGGACTGGTCCTTGTTTTTCCGAAATTGGAAAATGTGCTGATAATAGGATGGTAATTCTTGTTGTTTTCGCTGCGATTTTACGAACTCCCAGTTGTTGACCAAGTTCCATTTTAGCATGAATGAAATTTTACCTTCAATTTCTTTTGGAACACGAACTTTGTTTTCGCGAAAAAGGGTTGGATTTTTTTCGACTAAAGGGTGAAAAACATTTTTGTGAAAGTTTTCGTCATTGTGGAACTCGACGTTGTGATCAATGAAGCCTTCCAGTAGCTTGTCCATGTCCATGGATACCATTTTTTTCACCATTTCAGTCGGATGTTCTCTCGACATGAAATTCGCTAAAACGATAATTAAATAATCCATGATCAATAAACTCACGTGTTTTAAAAGAAAAATTTCATCAAAGTAATACCTTCGCGGTTGCAAAAATTTATAGAGAATTGCAGTTAGTGGTGGGAAATTAACATCTGGTTTGTAAACAACATCTAAAAACCGTTCCTGCCCTCCCATAATACATGGAATTTGGAACAGATTGTCTACTAAAAAGAATGTAAATGGGGCCTTTTTCATAACCTTAAATTTGACGGGAAGCAGCGTTTGCAAAAAATCTGTCACAAGAGCTTCATTCACATCCGTCAAATCTACTACTTCTTTCCGTGGTAAGTTACATGGGGCATTTGCGCTCTCGATAAATAGCGGTATGAATTTATCACGAAAATTGCACAAAAATATTCGCGTTTGACCCGCACCAGTCAGAACTTGGAATTCAATTCGCGTCGATAAATTTTTCTCCATGACAAATCTCTGAATGGAATCGGACGTCGCCGATATATATTGATCGCATTGAAATGTGGAGTACACGACATCATAAATAAATTTCCACTCCTCGGTGTGATTATCCGTCGATAAACAATTATCCAACATTGGAAACATGATATCCTCTTCCGTTTTCCGCGCAAGAATTTCATATACATTGTTCGGATGTTCCAACAGAACGATTAAAGGATTTTTCTCTTCAAAACGAATTTTGAACGAAAATGTTGAGTTTGGTTTTACAAAATTGCCTTCCACATCAATGACTAATAAATTAATCTTATAATAATATTGTACTAAACATAACAAATCTCGAACATCCAAACGATACTTTGCATTCGTAATCTGATTCAATATTGATGAATCCAATCGCGTTTCCTGTGCCACCACATCCATGGACACCTGCGCGAGCAAATTGCGTAGATCTTTCTGGAGAGGCATTTTTTCATAGAAGGACTTTTTTGCAATCATATCGTTTTGTTGTGGTGTTCGTCTCGGCATTTGTTCGAGTTGGTGGATATGCTTCAACTTGGATTTTTGAAGAATGTATTGACAACATCCAATCAGGGAAGATCTTTGCCAGATGGATGACAATCCTACTCGAACGTAATTCGTTGTAGGGTCAATCGATTGCAAAAATGTTTTGATCGTCGACAATAATTTCCCTTGCTGTCCCATGTAATTTATAATATTTTCGGACGCAATTTCATTTTTTTTGATGAAAACAATGTCCACAGGTTCATCCGGCTCCGTATTCTGGAGTGTGAGGGCTTGAAGCTTCGCAAGGACATTTTCATTTTTCTCACTGTGATCTTCCTTGTAGCAGCAAGGTGCATAACCGCCAAATGGATGTTGTCCTTTATCCTCCAAGGATTTCATAAAAATAAAGCCAGGATACCGATATTCATTGTCATAACAGTGATAATATTGACTTGGATAAAATGTACCGTCGATCGTTGTATCGCGCGCTGGAAATTTCAATATTGTTTCTGGTTCTTTCCCGGTAATGTCGTCAAGTATGATGGGTGGTTTATTCTTCTTTTGACAGGATCGTGACCAAATTTTTTTAGTAAATATCTTTGGTTCAAGCAGTGGTAAAGAATTTTGCTTCGACGATACTTTTTCTTCTTTGGACTGTTTCAATTGAAAATCGGGATTCATGTGACGAAAATATTGAATTTCCTCCGTCAACTCCTGGTTATAATATGCCATCAATTTTGAAAAAATATGAAGGAAATCCTCTACCGTCTGTCGGTCATTTGATCGTAAGATTTTTACTTGAATATAGGCCTCTCCTCGTAAGGTAATTGGATATAACACCGCCGTTAATGAACCAAATCGCGACGATAATTTGTTCCATCCACCAACTAAAACCACAGCATCGTCTGCTTTTTGCAATGGATTTTGAAAATAAACATAGTTGCTTGGTGTTTCGCGACTAATCTTTTCCGAATCGTTAATTAACAGAAATTGCTGAAACAGTTCATTGTTCATAATCATATCCGCTAAAATCGATGGCTGAAAAGATGTCCACAGATCCGTCTCTCGCAAGTAGACAGGTCTGGGATTTTTCACAAGACATGAGCCTATTATACCCTTTGTGTGTACCTGTTTGATACGAAAATCCGCCTCATTCATCTTTAAGAAACGGAACAATCCCTCTGTCGTCGAAATGGATGAGGACTTTAAGAGCAAAACTTGGATTTCAAGCCCGTTTGCAATATTTTTCAAATAAATTTGGACATTTTCATTAATCTCAGGTGTAAACTTTCGAACATATCGCTTCTCATGGCGCAAAATGCACATATCGGTCCCTTTGGTATCAACCACTTCAATCCCATGGTCCTTATATACTTTTTGAAATCCCTTGTATGTTGCCTGGAAAAACTCGTCGTTCAATTCTAATCGATCAAAAATTGTCCCTGTTGAATATTTCCTCGTGGCAATTTCCAAGATTAAGATTTTGCCGTTCTCCTCTAATGGTTGAACAGACAGGCCTTTGAGTCCCTTGAAGGTCTCTCGAGTTTTTGTAATCAATTTACTGCGTTCCGCCAATACATTTTGCGCACGTCGATTTTCGTATGCAAAACTTTTTGCCTTATCAAAGATGAAGCTTGGCCCCTTCACGTCTCGTTTTAACTTTCGTGACAACAATACCACAATGGGCCGACAGGCTTCCAGATTCGCCTTTATCACAAGCTCATATCGACGTTTCTCCTCATCATTTGCAGTTGACGAAATGCAAATCGCCAAATAACCGATCTGTCGCTTCACATCCTCGTCAAAGGACAGCCAATAACTTTTTTTGACCACTTTACCTTCTTTTTTTGGAGCTTTCTTTTTCATACCGGGAAGCGTTCGTTGACGATCCGGTCGGAACAATTTCGATACGGCCACTGCATAATACAAGAGCAATATCAATAGTTTTTCATATAATTCAAATGTGTCAATCTCATAATCACGCAATATAAAATTAATTAGATTGTCATTAATAGTGACCCTACTTTCCCGGTAGTTTGCAAAAAAGACCTTGGCCTTTGTCAAATCGACAACATGAACAGATGATTTTAGATTCAGCGTCTCCTCCTTGAATTTTGCTGGAAATAACAAAAATTCTGGAAACTCCGGATTGATCATCTTTTTGGCCATCGTTTCAATATCCCGAAATCGATCCGTTTCAAAAACTGGGACTTGATACGTTTCTTCCGGTCGATCTATAATATGAAAGGTTATCGTTTTTTCCATTTAATTTCATAAATTATTTTTTGTCTTTAAAAAATAATAAATCGGATACCGTTCAAAAAAACTTTCCTTCTCCTATCATCCTCCACAATTTGAAAAGTTGAATTTTTTAGTTTCTTGGGACAACTCATAAACATGTCGGCATTTATCCTTGATTTAGAAACGACGGGTCTCGATTTTCGAAAGCATCGAATTACAGAGATCTCGCTACTCGACATGCAAGAAAATCGTATTTTTTCAAAAATGGTTCACCCGGAACAGGAATTGACTCCCAAAGCCATGGAAATTACCGGAAAATCGCTTATTGACTTTGCGCGGGAAAAACCATTTCGTTTTATTGTGGACGAGCTGATGGATTTTATTGGGAATGATCCGGACACGTATATTATCGGGCACAATCTGGACAATTTTGACAAATCGTTCCTGCAGGCTGAATTGCAACGATGTGCTGTCGATCTTCCATCTTCATGGAAATATATTGATACATTGAAAGTGGCTCGTAGCATTTTACCACATCTTCCTCGTCATACCCAGGAATTATTACGGAAACACTTTCACATCTCCACTACGAATGCTCATACCGCCGCGAAAGACGTAATGGATTTACAGCTCATTCTGTTCCGTTTTATGGAGAATTACACTTTGAATGACCTGTACAAGATCTCCCAGGACTATCAGTTATGGCCATGTTTCGAATACCGTGGGGTCCCTATGAACAAAATTCCTCTTTGGTATCTTCAGAAAATGAAAAGACAGCAATTTTTTGAACATAATCCTGATGTCCTCGACATGTTACAACGTTCTGATCGTTCCGATTTATGCGATATTATTACCTAGTTGTTCCTCATTTTTTTTTTTGTAATGAATACAAAAAAAAGATGTTTGGCATTGTTTTGTAGGTTTTACAATAACAATATTTTTTTATAGTTGAGGTTTTCAACTACATTCCTAATGCAGCAGCATCTCCGTGTTTATATGGAAAAGCCATTGCTAATGAACCAGCATCTCCGTGTTTATGTTTCACATATACTTTGATCAAGGTATTTCCCTTACAATCTTTTGTTTTAGCATCACTCAATTTAATACATGGACTTTTGAACAGAATCTGGTAATCATAACCCTCTGGGTCAGTCACCTCGCTAGGTGTGTGACCTTTTCCATAGTGGGTATGGGACTTTCGATCTCCATCCGTATCCGGTGCTTGTAGTCTTTTGATTTCTTCCGCGATGTCTGTTCGTCCATCATCGGTACATTTGGTATGAATCTTACGTACCACTGCAAAACCTGCCTCGAAAAGATGTTTATGTTTCCCAATGACTTCAAGCTCTATTTGATCCCCATGAGTGGAACAAGTTTGGCCATATTTATTTTTTTGCGTAAATTTTATTCCCACAGGAATAGCCTCGTATCCATGTGATGAGAGCTCGTCTTCATCTACTTTCAATAGTGCTCTGTTGGCAATTCGCCGAACAATCGCAAACACACCAATTTTCGCAACAGGGTCCAAGCTAAAATAAGAAGTATCAACCGCTTGTGTGTTGGCGCCGGAATAATCAGCGGTTCGAGCAGACAATGAGAACCTTCCTTTATCTGGTGTAAAAGGATCCTCGCAATTTTCCGTGTAATGTAAGTCATAAAGAACTGTAAACAAACTCGATGGGAAAATTTGTTTTGTAGTATTACCCCCAAAGGTATCGGTAACATCAACTTTTGTTCCTGGGTCGCTGGTAGCATCTGCAAATGGTGTCAATTCTCGTGTGCTGCAATGTGGATGTGTTTTTGTTATCAATTCACCTTGATGGTCTATAGCGTATTCTCTAAAAATTCGAGCTTGGAATACACTATGAGGTTGATCCGATGGATATTCATTATCGGTTTTTTTCGTCCACTCCTTGTCGTCGATCGTGTTGTCGTCATGGGGAGAATATTTGAAACTTTCGATATAAGAGGTTTCTCCGGTTCCTCCGGTTCCTCCGGTTCCTCCGCTTGGACCAGAATCACCTAATAGCTCCCCTTTGTATTCTGGGATGCCGAGGTGAGCTTCTATGTCCTCCTCCCAATCGCAGTAGTTAAAACCTTCTCCGACCTTCGATTTCAGATGTACTTTTATGATACCATCTGTCCCAGCTTGTTCTATAGTTTTAAATTCATATTCGGCACTTGCTCCTTTCATCTTCTTCGTATGTGCAGACCTATGGTGCATGCCCCAGTTTGGACCGAGATCCTTATATTGATTTTTCACGGAGTCCGGTGCTTTCGGTGGGTTNNNCTTCGCATCAACATGACTATCAATTTTTGGCATTTCTTTTTTTTCTTACNCATAATTTTTTTTTTTTTTTTTAAAATTTGATTTTAGTATTTGTTTGCTTTGTAAAGAAAAATGAAAGTCGCCGAGTTGAAAGAATGCTGTAAACAGCTCGGGTTAAAAGCAACGGGCACAAAGAAACAATTGCAAGAACGTTACGACCGTGCCATGCAATGCAAAGTTTCGTTTCCAAAACAGCAGCTTCTGTTACATCCTTTTGGTACGAATAGGCTCATTGATCCAAATAGCTCGTATGTTTGGGAGATGGATTGTATTATTGGTAAATGGCATCCGAAACATGGACTCCTGGACCTTTGTAAAGATGATTTCGAATTCTTGAATTCGAATGTACTGTTTCACAATTTCCGGAAAAAAGTGCCATTTCTACTGAAGGGAGAAGCCCTATCCCTAAAACGTAAAAAACAGAATTACGACGGAGAAAGCGACGACGAATCTGACGAGTAAAATGGTTAAAAGTAGTAACGTAAATGATTTTTTGCCTGTTCGTTTGTCAGGTCATCAAAGACATTTTTTTGGTAGACAATTTTGGAAGCGGCTTCCAGTAATTGTTGATAAAAATTGTTGCCTGTTCGTCGAACAAATACATCAGGCAACAAGAAGGGATTTTTCTCTTTTTTCTCGGAGTCCTCATGAAGACGAGTGATAACCTCATCACATCGAACAAAGTGAGAGAGTGCTTCCGATAGCGTCGATACATCGAACACTGCTTCAAATGTTGGTTTGACTTGGTCACGATCAATTTTTTTCTTTTCGGGATTTATTTGAAAGACTAAAAAAACATAGGTTTCATAAATGTAACGATGAAGTATTTGGTGAATTTCAATGACAGATTTTTTGGTTTTTCTTCTGCGCCGTAGCAAGACATAAAGTAGTCCTAAGGACAGGGCAACAATGATTGTAATATACACTAAGGATAAAGAAAGAATTTTCATTTCTTAACAGAATGAAAAAAAAAAATTGTTATGTCATAAATGAGACGATTTTAATCTGCCTCTCTATTTCTACATTTTGAAATGTTTCACGGAACATTCGTCTTCAGATTCACTTTCTGATGGACATTCATCTACGTCACCGGACGCAACAGCATCTGGAGGTGGTGGTGGCGGGGTATGATACTTTGAAAGTTTTAGTGGTAATCGGAATGTATACTCAGTATCACCATCGACTACCTTTGCTATATATGTTCCACCCGTTGGGTTTCCAGCAGCATCAACTTCTGTCTTTACACTATCGCCGTATGAATATTCTTCTTGTTTTGTTGCTGGCGTAGGACCAGATGTAATATCCCAATTATCTGGTCCGCGCGAGATTCCATCTTCTGTGGTTACCATACTGGGATCGTACTTGCGAACAAAAGTGCCGAGGAAATCCGTTCCGGACGCTTTTGCTTCAAGGACAGCCTCAGCTAATATGTAAAGGAAAAGTAATTTTTTAATTTTTGTATCTGAATTTGCCCCTACCAATTTCACATATTCAGGTGCTTTTGCCTTCAAAAGATCTATTGCTGCACTCATTTTGCTTTTTTTTATTAATGGATATTTTTTTTTTTTGTTTTTTTTTTTTTTGCAATTGTTTTTTATAACGTAAAATTTGACAGAGAGCAATCATGTTGTGGTTCCGCTTTCAAGTCCTCTTCATAGCAGTTCTCGTGATACACATTGAGCATGGGATATTCTCCATGTGGTAGAGGCACAAAGATTCGTACATATTCCATCAACGATGTGGCAATTCTTGGGTATTTTAATGTGATGACCAATGGCTTATCGAGGTGGCCGTGTTCAAATTCTTGTGTAATTTTAATCTCATTGTCCGTTGTCAATGGGAGCAAAGATTCCGGATAGACCTCTTTGGACAAATCGACCTCACCGTCAACGGTAGCTTTTGATTCAATTTTTTTGTCAAGGGCTTCTTGGTAAATTGCCAAGGATACGTCAATGATACGATAACGATGGTCGGGTTGCCCGACCACAAATGCGGCATTATCGGATAATGCTTTGCGAATGTAGGCACCTTTCACTTGAATTTGTTCTTGTGTCGCTGATGGTAGATGCTTCAAAAGATCTAAAAGAATATTCAACACATAGGGCAAATGGAACGTCGATCGACACTGACCATTGATATCTAAGAGAGGCTCATATTTGGGAGAGGGGTAGTAATGTTTTACTACTTTTTCAAAAGTGTTTAGTAAGGCTTCTTCAATCATTTTTTTATTCAAGACGTAATAAAAAAAAAAAATTATTTCGACGACACGTAAGCTGATTGAAAGTTAAGGTAACATTTGCCATTTGTACGTTTCGAATTTCCACATACTGGCTTTCCAATCGTATAATCGGGTAATTTGTCCGTTTCCTGTTTGGTGAAGGAATTGGGAATACTCTGTTTTGTTTCATGTAAGGAAGGAACGTTTTGTAATTTTTTATGAATATCAACGACGAAATTCTTTATCATTTCTTTTTCACTTGGTCCATCATATCGTATGTAGGGCAGACTATTCACATACAAGATAATATCCGGGACGTAGTTTATCGGAGAAATTGTCTTTTGACTCATTTCTACGACCTTTTTATTATGATTAATATTTAATAGACCGAACTTACAGCCTTTTATGAGGTTCGGGAGCTGTTTGTATTCGGTGAGTAGTTTATCACAAAACTGACACTCTTTTGAATAAAACAAGACCAATTCCAAACCATTCGTTTTATGCGTTAATCCAAGCAAAGATCCCTTTACATTTTCACGGATTTCGAAATCATCGCCGTTCAAAAAATAAATTCCTTCGCTCATTTTCAATTCTTTCTTTTCATTTGTTTTTTAGTCCTCTTTAAATAATTTATTCATTGGCTGCGTTAGCGATATCCTTCAATGTGTTGTAGATGGAGGTTTTTTTCGGATCTTCATACATGGCGGCGTTCTCAACCGGCACGGGCTCATCAGGAACAGCGTTTGCGACCGCGGACAGCTTATGGTCCTTACTCGCATTCATTTTTCGGATGGAAATATAGTTAAACGCAAAATACGAAAAAAAGAGAATCCCAAAAACAATAACAACCCAGAACCAAGTGGTTTTCCAAATTGGTTTGTTTACATCATTTTTCGCATTGGAACTGGTAGTCGTGTTCTCATAATCCGGAATATCCTCCATTATTTTTTCTTGAACGTCGGCCTCAACCTCCTCCAAATCGATGACGATGTCCACCTTGACAGGATTTTCTGCATCAGACCGCAAGATTAAGACATAATTGTCATATTTATTTTCTTTTGATGAAATTGTCCCAGAAATTTTTCCTGGTGCCACCCGCATGTCAATGTCACTCAAATTATCATAATTGTCGACTTCGGCTTGCGTCATAATAATTACATGAAAAATTTGTTCATTTTCTGCAACAATATTGAATTTTAATTCAAAATTTACCTTGTCCTTGTTCAAGTCAATTAATTGATGACGTTTCGTCAATTCCAATGTCTGTACGTTGCGAACCATTTTTTCATTAATTTTTCTTCTTCTTATATACTTTTTTTTTTTGGCGATTAATTTATTTAAAAAATAGTTTTGTCTTTCGTAAAAACCATGCAAAGATCACCATTCTATGCCAATCGTATGTTTGATTCAAAATATAATGTTAGCGCTTTGCCAACATTTTCAAATTCGATTATAAATATTGACAAATTGTTCGACAAGGAGACGGGAAAAGTATTATACAAGGAGCGGAGACCGCAAGAAAATCTGTATACGTTAAACGACGGATCCGTCAAAAATTTGGTAAAAGATTCTGTGCAAGAGAAGACCGATAAGGTCGAAGAAATTGTAACAAAAAATGTCGTCAATGAAATTGCAACCATTGCACCACATGCACAAACGTCAATGAATTTTTCAGGATACCTTCAGGAATTTATCAAAAATTCCTCCAAAGACCGTGAATATATCTTTAGTCCGTATTTTTCCAAGTTAATGAAATACAGTAATACCAAAGTTTATGAAAATGCAGAGTTACTTGAAACCAAAAAAGATTTCACCTTGGAAGTTCAAACAATCAAACTTTTTGTTAGCGGTGGAATAAAAAATAATACGGTTCCTGTACGGTTGTCCCTCCGGTATCGTTTTCTATGTAAGGTTGAAGGAAAAGGAAAAGTACTGCAAGTTGATACTCCAATGTTAGAAATTTCGCCCACGGATCATCCCGTGTTGGAATTTTATGAATACGATATAACAAAACAATTACCTGATTCGGAAAGTATCTTATATGCAGCTGTCCCTTCTGTTGTTGTACGATACGATGAGGATAGTACTTGCGATTTGGATCTCAGTATCAAGACCAGAATCTCCTTTCGCTATGAGAAAGTTTAACATGAAATAGCTTCAGTCGGACATTTGCTCACCGTTTCATATTTTTTTTTTAGAATCCAGAATTTCAGGCCGAAATTACAGTCCGATATATTTAGGTTCAAAATATTACAAACATCTTTCCATTCCGCTAGCAGAATCTCATTTGTATCGGGAATATCCTTATTCTTTTGTACCAGCTCTTCACGCGTTGGAATTTTAATCTGGAAATATATATTGTTCTTTATTTGGAACCGTTGATTAAAATCAATTTGCGTCTCATCCTTAAAAACATATCCCGTTTCTTCGAAAAACTCCCGCAGTGCGGTGACACGTTCCGTTTCGTTTTCTTCCATATGTCCTTTCGGAAAACCCCACTTTTTTGATTTTCGTCCATACACTAAAAAAAACGATTGACTCTCCATGTCAAATAAGATGATTCCACACTTTTTTTGCATTAGAATATCTTTCATTGATGTTCTTAAATTTTTAAATTAAAAAAATTATCATTTTTTAAATAAATGCATTCATCAGGTGAATATATTTGTTTATTTCTCACCATTTTATTGAGCCTAACAGTCTATCGTTTGATTGAAGATATATCAAGTTTTGGCGCCACCGATGACTCGACTATGATCATTATAGATGCGGTTTTTGTCGTCATCATCTTGTCCTTTTTTGGAATGACGTTGTTTCTCCTAAAACGCAAAATATAAATGGAAAAATTGAAGATTTTTTTTTTTATTGAATAATAATAAATGCAAATCTTTGTCAAAACCCTGACCGGAAAGACTATCACATTGGAATGCGATTCCACGGATACCATCGAGAATGTAAAATCAAAAATACAAGACAAGGAAGGTATCCCTCCTGATCAACAGCGTCTTATTTTTGCCGGAAAGCAATTGGAAGATGGTCGAACATTAGCAGATTACAATATCCAAAAAGAAAGTACTCTGCACCTTGTCTTGCGACTACGTGGTGGATAAATCCTTTACGAACTACCCATTATTGCATCGTCCATCATATGATCGATTTTGTAAACGCAGGCATTTGACACCGGCGTAAATGATAGTACATTGACCTTCCCGTTGAGGGTAATTGATGTTGCCGTGGATTGGCAAACAATGCTCTGTCCTTTAAGGTCGGGATACAATTGCTGATAGGGGGACGATTGTAAAACTGCCGGTGGGAAAAAGCCATGGATAAAATGATAACGTAAAATATTTTTGCAGGTGGCAATATTAAATTGCTGTAACATGCGGAGAGAAAGGGTGTCTTCTGATGGCAAAAACAATGTGGTCCTTTCCTTTGTAGATGCAAATCTTTCGGCAAATTGCGCCTTTTTTACCAAATAAGCGAACTTGGGGTGTTCTTTTTCAAGAAAATGCATTAAACTATTTATTGGATAGGAGACCACCACTTTTTCTGGTTTTGGCTCTAGATACGTAATGTCAAAAATAGGGTCTATTCCATAGATGCTTGCCATTCTTTTATTGTAATGAAAATTTTTTTTTTCGCTTCATTTTTGTCAATGATTACGAATCGTCGTTGTTATCATTACGATTTATTTGTATCCCCACGATTGTTGTTGTCATTATCGCTGAAACAAGCAATAATGATACCAACCAAAGAATACGCTCATGTTTTCGATTGAAAATTGATCCCCAAGATATCAATACATGAATTCCTAATAGAATTATAGAAATTGTAAACAGTATCTTGACAGCTTCCGAAACTTCCATAATTTTACTATAAGCAAAATTATTTTTTACTTAAAAATTGATTTTTTATTTTTTTCCATTAGGACCTGCAACAACGACAAAAGTAATGTATTATTTTTTACGTCGATGCCCATTACTTCCCGTCAAGGTGAAAGCCCGTCGGCTCTTACGCGTCTCGAAAGGAGTGTCACACCAAATCCTCAAAAATCAAAAATCCTACTACTCGAAAGCTACCGAGGTTTTTTGGAATCAGGAATCACCAGAAGTCCCTTTTTGGAATCAGTTCAACAATGCCTACCTTTTTGACGAAATTATTTTATTTTTGCTGTTCCCAGAAGATATCGACGATATTTTACCCAAGAAAATATCCATACGCTCGCTTACAAAAGTTTGTGATTTCATTTTACATCGATTTGTAATTCCTTTTTTGATACACCAATTTATTGAATTATTACACTTTATTTGGAAACAAAATCCTTCTGTATAATGAGGAGCATGAATTGTCTGGATCACATGTGGGTTTGAACAAGTAATAACATGCATAAAGTAGGAAAGCCAAAACTATAAAAAAGGTAGATACAATGTAAGTGCTATTGCTTTGTCCGCTGTTGAACAAGATAATCAAACCAATCAAAAGGCATAGGCTTGATAAAAAGGGAAATGCATACAGGAAAATTTTGTTCATTTTTTTTTAAAAGATTAATTATTTTTTAAGTAAAAACTTGCATGATATGAAGCAAGCAATTGAATTTTTGTTAAATCTCATTCTTCATGTAATCATTTTATTCATAATTTTGACTGTCTTCTTTTTTGTATACATTTCTGTCCTGGAAAAGGAAGCCTATCAAAATGAAATTGACAGTGTTTTACGAAATGAGTTTCTCTCACAATTGAATAAACTGCCAGATGACCAAAAGCAAGTAATAAGAAGCTATTTGGAGGACACCAATTTTGATCTCTACCTAAATAATTTTAAAGTACCGAATACTTATGTAACAATTAATAATAATTGGCTCGTCGCTGTTTGTGTTATTGTAGCTTCCTTTTTAATTTTGCTGTTTTTGACTATATCCTTTTTTGTTCAACATACATGTCATTTACGCTTGGATATATACAACATTGTTTATGAAAATATCTGCCTCTTCTCCATTACTGGTGTTATTGAAATCTGCTTTTTTGTCTATATTGCCTATAATTACATTCCCGTCTCACCGACGGTTATGCTCGACTCTTTTCTCACAGATATTGATGATAAATTAAATTAAATTAAATTTTCCATTTCACTAATAAAATGGAAGAACTCTTCTTGAATGTTTTGTTTGGTGTCCTCTTTATTTCGATTTTCATTGTCGTGTTTTTCTTTTCGTATGCCAGAATCATGGAAAAAAATGTCATTGAAATACAAACGGAACAAGTTGTTGATTATTTCTTTGATGACTTTGTTATCCTTCTTCAAAATGATCAAGTGAAAGATCTCGCAAAACAAATGCTTTCCAATCTTGATTCCTATACGCAAGACGACGATGCACGTATCAAAGCAAAAAACCAAGAGATTATCAATCAGAGTTTAATGCTGATTTCAATCTTTGCCACCATTCTTCTCCTCCTCATTATTTTCCTCTTTGTTAAAAATTGTAATAAAATTGACCTTCAAAAAATGTTTCTCAAGAATGTTGCATTGTTACTTGTCGTGGCACTCACCGAATTTTTGTTTACGACTTACATTGCCTCCAAATATATTAGCTTTGATCCAAATTATATCAAATATA
The DNA here is from genome assembly GCA_002690995.1 of Rhodospirillaceae bacterium. Lineage (GTDB taxonomy): Bacteria > Pseudomonadota > Alphaproteobacteria > Thalassobaculales > Thalassobaculaceae. The sequence continues at coordinate 8,303 of NZGS01000140.1, read as the reverse complement.
CACTTACTGATGCAATGAAAGAGTTTGCGGAAGAAACATGAATAATTGGCTGTTTTGTCACTACGCTTTTGTCGGTATCACTGAATATTCGAATAAATCAATTTCTAAATTGCTTTCCAAACGCATGGGTCCAAAACTGGTTCTGATTATTAGCAAACGCTGTTTTACTCACTCTGCTTTTCTTATCACCAGTGTCATAAACAACAATCGTTACTGCGGCGTCGTGTATAGCGTTCAAATTTTTGCCATAAGCATTGTGAACTGAAGCGGTGGCATCTGCTACCGCGAGCAGCCCGTCTCGGGAGTATGGCCATTGGATCCATAATCTGTAACCTTGCAAATTACTTATGTGAAAGGTTGGTGACAGGTTCTTTTTCAGCCACTCTCCATCTAAAATTAACATGCTTACTGTTGTATTATTATGCTTTTGAGCGACTGTCCGACAGTGTCGGTTGTTTATATTCGTCCATTGATCCACACGGCCAATCTTTTGGGGACGCACCGAGTTCCACTTCATCGGACGGTGCTACCTCAGGTGTTACCTCTGGTGCTACCTCAGGTGTGGTCTCTTTATCGGCTTTGATGCCATTCAAATTACGAAATGCATTCCATATATATATGAGGTTGGAATTGATTCTCGACATTGTTTCTATTCTCTATGAAGATTTTTTTTTTTAGTAATTATTAAATTATGTTGCTATTTTGTATCATACCGTAACAAATTCATTAAATGCATTTGGTTCGCCGGTATTTTAGTCCTGTCAATTCCAATTTGTTTGCTCTCCTCAGCTGAAACACGGAAATAGCCCTTTTGCACTAAATACGGAAGAATCATTGGATTTGCAATGACAGCATACAATCTGCTTTTCGGTGGAACGCGCTTTAATCGATGGTTCTCTAGAATTTTAAAGTAAGAATTTCTTCGAAATTCTGGAGGAACATAGATACAATGACTGTAATAATTACCATTACCATCGTGCGAAAGACCACTATATCCCAGGATTTTATCATTCATTATTAGCAAGGTTGTCATAGGAGAGTATTTTCTCGAGCATGCAATGCATCCATCTTTCATGAAACACACGGAGGTTGAGACATACAGAATCATCATGATCGACGTAGACTCCATTTTTTTGGAGTTACCGAGGGAACTGCAACGGGAGACACTTTCGTATATTACGTTAGAACCGATTTATGAAATCGATTATAAAAAGTATTCCAGCAAATCGTACGGGAAATTAGCAACTTCCATCACAATTCTTAAAAGAGAGTACCATACTTGTCCAAAGTTGTTGCGTTTGAAAAAAAATGCTAGAGGACCAGGCACAGCTATGTACACACAGTAAAGAGATAAAGGAGTATTTTCGATGCCGATATTCGAAACGAAAATGTTTTTTCTATCGTAATCTGTTTTACAAAAAATTGAACAGTGAGAATGTTTTGGAAAGACACTGTCGTCATACATGGTGTAAATCGCAATTAAAATCTTCAAAGGTGTAAAATAATTCCCAAATGTAGAAATGTTTTCGAAATTGACGGGGGGAAGTATCACATTTTATAATCCAATCTCAATTATAAATAATTAAAGACAAAATATAATAAAGAAAATTTTATGAACTATAATAAATGAATAAAAATCAAAAAATGTGGTTAATAATATCAATCGTAATAATAATTATTTTGGCGCTAGGATTAGGTCTAGGACTCGGTTTAGGTCTTAAGAAAAAAGATACACGTGATGATTTCAGTGAAATCTTTGATTCTACCAAAATAAATATACCTTTAGATAAAAGATGTATTGATTCGTCCTTTAAAGGTACTTCCGACCCTAATCATGAACAAGCAGAGTGTTCAATAACTTTTAAAATAATCCCCAAATGTAAAAATGTTTTGGAAATTGGCGGGGGGTTAGGGAAAGTATCACATTTTATAAATATAAATTTAAAAAATCCATATAATCATGTTGTTATGGAACCAGCAGTTAATTCAAAGAATAATACTGGCGATTGGAAAATAGGTAAATATTTAATAGAGAACAAGAAAAATCACGGAGATAAATACACTATTATACCGAAATTTGCGACAGAGTTAACTAAAAAAGATTTAAAAATCTTAGGAGGACCTCCTGATTGTTTATATGTAGATTGTGAAGGCTGTTTGTTAGGATTTTTAAAATCAGATATTGGTAAATTTGTTTTAAAATCACTTAGATTTGTTGTAAATGAAATGGATGGTAATAATGACGAAATAGATAAAATATTAAAAAAAAATGGTTTTAAACTAAAACACGTTGGATATGGTTGTGGAAAAAGTTGTTACACGAACGTATATCAACGCTAATTTATTTATAATCCAATCTCAATTATAGATAAATTTTTTGTAAATAAAATTAAGGAAGAATATACAATATGGAAAATAACATTACAGCCAATTTCGTAAACTAGAAATATTTTATTATTCCAAAGTTGCTGTTACGAAATATTTTGGTATTAGTACAACTCTGTACTGGTTGGAAAAAGATATTCCGATGACGCAAAAATTTCATGGCCTGGGATTCAGTAAGTTGGAGAAAATGCATATTTTAATAATATAAATTTTTTTTAAATTACCGAAAAAATAAACAACTTTACTGAATGATTAGGAAGTCAATTCAATTTCAGTTTTATTCATAGAATCCGATACTGTCTTTCGAAGACCTTGTACAACCATTTGATTGGCGTCAAAATTTCGACATAATTTATTTTTAATTTTCTGTCCCAATATTTCGTAGTGGTAATCATTAAAGTAGAGTAGCAGAATTGTGTCCTTTTTATCATCAAAATCGTATTCGTACTGATATGGATATCCGGTATTGGCATCCACCAGAAAAACATTCACCGGAAAATTGCAATTCTGCAATAGAAAAATAACGTCATCAATATTTAACCAATTGTCGTTACTCTTGAAACCATCCTTAAATGTTTCAAAACAATTTTCAAAGACATAGGGAAACAATGCTTTGTAAGTATTCATGAGGACGGTCACAATACGTTCTTTTTTTTCACTATGAATATGATCCGTGATGGGAATTTCGCGTTCAATGGATTCAATTTCTCTTCTGACCTGATCACTAACAACAATATAAAACTCGCGCTCGAAATCTTCAATGGTATGAATATCAGTGTTAAAACGTTCCTCCAAGGGCTGTAAAATTTCCTGATCAAACACATTTTTCGAAATTAATTCGTTCAAGATTTTTAGTTTTTGGGTGTCCATCTTGTAGTGTGATTGAATCTCATTATCCTCAAGAATTGTGTCAAACCGATACAATATTAATCGGAAGGAATCCATGACCTGTGGTAAAATGGTTTCACATTCCCGGAAATAATTTTCTTTCGAAATAGAATCAATGATAGACTGTCGCTGATCCAAAATAAATTCGTTTTTCTCATCTTGATTCATATTGCGAAAATCCAAACTAAAATAAAACAATGAATAAAAAAAAGAATTATTGTTTTTGGGAATTCCAGTACGCAATAACTCTGTATCAAGACATTTCAAATCATAATGATCCGATTCACGGACACGAATTGGCTTTATCGATTTCATTTTTTCTGTAATGTATTTATTTTTTAAATCAAATTATGATGCATTGAAACGAAAAAAATGATTATTTACCATTTTATCCAAGATATATAAAGTCGGATGATTCCAGTACGATGCTTTACATGTAATAACATGCTTGGTCATTTATATGCGGGGGTCGAAGCTGGCGCGCAGATTGATCACAATTATTTTCAAAAACACAAAATTGACCGATATTGTTGTCGTAAGGTGCTTACTACACATGTGGATATTTATCGAAATAGTTTTCAGGTCCATGATCAAAGTTTTTTTACTCTAAAAAAACATAACGAAGTGGAATTAATTTTATCAACAAAATAAATTTTGTTATTGAATAAACATGTTTGACCATATTTACAAAAGTCCTATGGTTTGGGGAGAAAACGCGTGGATGTTTCTTCATTGTGTCACTTACACCTATCCGAACGAACCATCTTTGGAACAACAAAAACAGTATAAAACTTTCATGACATCCTTGCAGCATGTCCTCCCGTGTCCAACATGTCGGAGACACTATCGAGAATATCTATTGGAGCATTCCATTGAACCGTCATTGGTATCGCAAAAAAAGTTCGTTCAATATGTCTTGAGGCTCCATAATCATATTAATACAAATATAAAACAAAAACAATCGCAGACATTGGAACAATGCAAAAATCTATTTGAAAATAGGTGCATTCAGCAGTATTTAAGGGATTCATCGTAAGATGTCGGATAATTTTCGAACTAGGAAGGATTCAATTTCATCATGAGGTATGTCATAGGGGACTACAATTAATTTAACATTATTTTTTTCACAAAGATCCTTCTTGATCAAATCACGATATTGTTGATTATAAAATTTATCTCTTGAATTTTGATGCATATGACGGTTGTAAACATAGTGCTGTTTCCCATTGTATTCTACAGCCAACTTTAACTTTTCCGAATAACAATCTAATTCAAGCTTCTGTCCAGTGACAGGATTGATCAACCAAGAGGGTCTCACATTATCAAACCGTTCCCCAGTTAGTCGTTCCATGATTTCACGACATATACTTTCCCCCTTTGACGTGAAGGAGGAGGGTTCTCGTCGGAACGACTGGTCCCGTTTAGGAATCGACTGGACCGGTTGAAACATTTTTGAAATCGATTCGCTAAAGTTTGTTGACGCAGAGGAAGTCTCCTGGTTTGCAAAAAAGACCCACAAAAGAAATAAAGCGACAAGGACTCCAATTAACAAAAATGTCCATGTTGAAAAGCAGAAACGTTTCGTTAGATAATCCAAAATCATTTTTTATTAGGTACTATATTTTTTTTGCAAAAAACGATAATACCGAATAATATTATCCCCATCAATTCCCGCGCTTTTGAAATATTTCACAAGTTCCATGTTCTTGGAATTTGTTTCTCTGAAAAAAGAATCTTCTTCCTCGATCGCACGATTCATTTTTAGTATTGCCTTTCTTGCACCATCTTCATGATATTGGAATGAATCATGAAGGAACACCATTGCAGTAACAAAAGCGTATGCCAGTGCGCGTGGGTTCAAGGAGACATCAACATTGTCATATCCGACAATATCATCTTGAAAAATTTTGTTATATCGCGAAAATCCATTACTATTACCCAACATGATCCTTCCAAGTTCTAGAAATGCAATTGCTGCGTTATGCTTGAACTTTTGGTGTTCCGATTTGATATTCCGTTCCAGCCCAATATCATCTAAAAGATTCATGTTGAAACGATCTACATACTGTTTATAGTTAATATCAAAGTCCTTTGGATTGTAATAATTCTCCATTTCTTGTTCCTTTTATTTTCTTTTAAATACAAAAAAAATATACTTTACTTTTTTGGAAAAAAAAATTCCTCGTTATTCTAAATAATGATAAAAATAAAATATTTCTTGTCGATTTGCATTGTAGTCATTCTTTGTCTTAGCTATCTATATTTTTACCCTGGAACCAGATTTTTACAGAGAGATAAGACGGATGACAATGATAATTCTATGCCTCCTGCTGTTAATAGTGCTCTTAGGACGCGCAATGAGACAATGCTAAAAGAATTACAAAATATAAAAAAAGTCGATGATTGGTTTCAGCATATAAGAAAACATGACACCTTTACTATTAACAATCAAAAATTATATGTATTTTGCTATGAAGCCCTTGACAAAGATGGACAAAAATTTCAACTGAGAGTACATTATGATCCCAAGTATGAAAACATGATGTGGGAAGATATTTTCGCAAGTCAACAAGAGAACTTTGTTTTTGTAAGGGAAGTAACAGATAAGGATTTGATCAAAAATATGTATTCTCTCAGTAAAAAAGGAAATCACATCATGCGTTATTATTGGACCGATCCGATCACACATACATTGACTTCAAAACAAGCCATCGTTGAAAACTGGGAAAAAGACGGGCGAAGTGGTATTTTAGGTATTGGCTATACAATGCGGGACTTGTCAAAAACCAACAAAATCAAGTACCAAGATTATGTGAATCCATTTGTATCGATCTGCTACCTCATTCTTACGGGTATTGTGAGCATTTTACTAATCCGAAAAAGTATATTTATTGGAATATTATTCTTTCTTCTGTCAATTACTGGATTTATCATTTATGTTGGAATGGAAGAATTTAAAGGGTCGGCCAAAAGTGAAAACGATAAGACGATATCCATGAATTCAATGATCTTGTCCATATCCTTTTTATTGGGAGTGAATCTTTTTATTCTCAGAAGTCTAAGTGGAGACAAACCCCGATCTGTCAAAACATTTAGCGAAATTTCAATCCTGTTCTGCTCCTCGCTTGTACTGGTCCTCGGTTCGATACTTTATTTTTCCTCCTCCAATGACGTTTCGCAATTGATGCAAAATCGAATATCGAAACAACTCATGTTCATTCTTGCTGTGATTCTAAATGTTTGCATCATTGTTGCTTTTTTCATACACCTGTTTCACGAGAGGAAAATGTGGTCACTGACGCATAAGGCCAATGTCACAAAACATAAAAAAATTACCGTCACAGATAAATCGTTAAATCTTTAGTAAATATAAAAACAAGAGACATTTTACATTTTAATTCATATCCCATTCCTCCATCATTGGACAACTGTAATGACTTAAAATATTTCCATCTTTCATTCGACGATAAGTAGGAACTCTGTGATTTGAAGAATCATAAACATAGGGGATGTTTGTATAATCACCTTGACTATTCCTCTGAAATAGGTATCGCATGCTGGAAAGATCATACACTCCACCGTCACTCCCATAACATGGAATGACAATAGGGTTTCCAAAAAGATCCTCGTTTTCTATCTCATCTTCTACTGGAAGATTATTTGCTCGATATTTTTCACGTATTTTTTCAATCACCTGCTTCCGATTCCATTGCATATTTTTTTCTTGATAATGTGTCTCTAAATAGCGACGGAGAAATCGCAACGGAATCTTTTGAACGTATTTTGAAAGATCCGTCTCCAAAAACAATTTGACTGCATTGGATTGTCGTGCCTCACAAAGATCTTTTTCATCGTGTTTCCACAAACCTGAAAAAACAAAAATACCATTTTCATACGAACTACCCAAACCATGTCGTTCGTTTTTCGACCACAGACCCTTATACACACATCTCCCATCCTGAAAGAGAACTCCACTTCCATTGTATTGACCTTTTTTAAAATTTCCAATATAACGAAGACGATGGTTTTCATCATATTCTAAGCCGAATCCATGTGGAACACTTTCCTTGAAGGTACCAGCATATTCTAGATAATGTCCAATGTCCGTGAAATAAAATTGCTGATCTACATCATCAAAAAACCGCCGCGTTAAAAATTTTCGCCCTCTTCCCCACATCATTCCTTTTTTAAACTGACCGCAATATTTAAGCACATTCATGTCAAAACGGCCACAATTAAAATATAGGGTCCCCTGACCATCAAATCTTCCATGTTTGAATTGACCTTCGTACTCCACCGCACCCGATGGAAAATATAAGGTTCCATAACCATGCGGAAAGTTTGTTTTGTTCACACAACCGTCGTAAAGTTGGTAACCTAAATCTGTTCGAAATTCAGCAAGAACCATACTTGATTAATAACGCTTCGGTAGATAAAAAAAAATCTTAATGTTTTCTGGATATTGTCGGTCTTCGTCCTTTCATTACCGTTGCTATGCAATTTTTTTTAATTTTCAATTTTTAAAATAAAAATTTTCTGAAAAAAAAAAACACTCCTTCTTATAGAAGACAACATGAGACGATTTAACATTGATAATATTTTTCGAAATATTATATTCACCAAAGATGCAAAGGGTGAAATCCTCGCTGATTCCTCCTGTCAAATAACATTGGAGACAGGTACCGAGAAAAGTAACGAGATTTATAAATGGAAAAAAAATCCGGACGGTACCATGATCCTAAAGGTCTTTCAGAACAACGACAACTGTGTGTTCAACATTTTATCTTCATTAAGCAATGTCATGATTATCCAGTTTGCCGATGGGAATATTACCTATCATCACCTATCCGCAGATAGCGTGTTAGACCTGGAAATTACGTTTTCCTCCCCAGGACCTGGAGTTTACGTGGACAGTAGCTATCCAGATATAAAGCTAAATGCTTTATACTGGCAACGCAGAAGTGCCTCGGATGGACGAAACATGGATTTGATGAATGTTTACGATAAAAGATTGGTAAACATCGGGATAG
>NZGS01000139.1 GCA_002690995.1 Rhodospirillaceae bacterium | reverse complement strand
GCTCTGGACCATCATCCATCATTGACTGCTTTTCGAACAAGGCCATCATTTCTTCCTTGCAATAGCCTGTGTAGTTGCGTTGTGAGCCACAAGCGTAGTTCTCGTAAAACATCGCATCTGGCTCGTCTACACCAATACCAGTTAAATTAAGACCGACTTGATAGTCTTTTCTTGCAACTTTCGCATGCCAGTTACTTGTTTCAACGGTATCTAGTTCCCCCTTTATATAGATTTCCTTAAGGTGATCTATAAGAAGAACAGCCGGGTCACGATAAATAGCGATATTTCTGGTTGCCACTTTAATTTTAAGTGGATTGTCAGGGCCATATCCCAACTTTTTCATAATATTTTGCGCTTGAGCCCTATTGCCAGCTACATCGGGATGATAACCAGCCACATTTTTAAGGACTTCTGGTGGCATTCCCCAAACCCCGTGAGGTGGTGGTAGCAACGCGCCACTCATAATGAATTCACCGTGCCCGAGTATCTTATTGAACGCTGCGCGATCAATAGTTAACACCATTGCTTTACGAATGTCCGCGTTGTCAAAAGGTGGTTTGAATTGATTCACTATAAGGTTTGTAGAAACATTTGTTGCATGCTTTTCACAAACCATATGAGGTGCTTGTTTAGCTAGGTCCTTGTAGATAGGGATACTTATATCCCCGGCAAAGGACATGTCAAACTTACCTGCGATAAGTCCTAAGACACGTGTCGAACGGCTTTTAATGATAGTCCATTCATGCCCATCTAAAAGTGGACGCCCTTTTTTCCAATAATCGTCGTTTTTCTTGAACTTTACATGCTCGTTCTGTTTCAAACTGACGAACTTAAAAGGTCCTGTACCAATTGGCTTTGTGCGCATTTTTTTGGGAGGCACGTGACAAGGATAAACCGGGGAGTAACCGCTAGCTAATAGCATAAGAAAGGCTGGTTGCCTTCTCTTAAGGTTAAATGTTACTTCGTAATCTCCATTTGTTTCAACACTAGCTAGGTTTTTATACCAAGACTTTCTTGGATTTTTACGAAGTTTAGCTTTAGATTTACCTAATATTAAATTCCATGTGCAAGCGACATCTTTGGCAGTAAAAGGTTTGCCGTCATGAAACTTTACACCTTTTCTAAGTTTAAAGGTTAGTTTGCTCTTGTCATTGCCCCATTCCCAACTTGTAGCCAAATCAGGAACAATCGTATTAATACTGTTAACGGGCTTGGCCTGATCAAACATGACTAAATTGTTGAACACGCTCATGTAAGGTACGACAGTCGAGCTTGTTGCCTCCTCATGTATAGAACCACTTGGAGGTGTGCCTCGGTGATAAAATTTTAGTATTCCTCCAGATTTTTCAGCAAACGCCATAGAGGTGCCTCCAATTGTGCCCGCTATCACCGCTGCTGTGGCAAATAGTTTAAAAAAATTCATCTTCATTCAAAATCCTCCCTGATTTTGTTTATCCCCGATGTTTCAATCGCTGTTGCAATTGAATCAAAGTGGAATTTAGAACCACTAAATTTTGGTCCATTTAAAATTTCTCCCAATCCTAGATATCTTTTACTTATTTAGCTAGCGATCAAAGAAACATTTATATGCGATGACAGTAAGTAGAGATCTTTTTTGCTTCAAGTTTATTAATATTAAAACCGTAATTTGATCAGGCTTGTGGTGGAGGCTCCAAACTCAAGATGCTTTCAGGTGATTTTCGATCCAGTTTGCTGTCTCAAATAGTTTCCTCTCATCTCCTCGTTTGCCTACCAGCTGAAGCCCAAGCGGCATTTTTTCAGTCGTAAGAAGTGGTAAAGAAAGACAAGGTACGCCAAGATAAGTCCAGAGCCCATTGAAAATAGCGGATCCCGTTGTTTCGAAACCAATTGGAGCAGCACCTGTTGCTGCAAGACATAAAACAGCATCGTAGTCGTCGAGTAGGGCTTCAAGTAAATGGTAAATTTTGTCGCGAGCGTTCTGCGCAGCAATATATTCACTTGCCAAGGTAGTTTTTGAAACAATCAGACGATCCCGCAGTTTTTCACTCAAAAGTTCAGAGTGATTATCAAGAAAAGGTCCGTAATAATGTGAATTTTCCGCGGCAAAAACTGCGGCGTGGTAGTCGATTATTTTACTAAACGGATCCGGCAAACGTTCCCTTTGGCAAGCTGAAGAGAGTGAAGTTATAGCGGTCTCTATCGCGTTTTTTGCGCCAATATCAGCCTCGGGCCAAGCTGGGGTTTCTAAAAAAGCAAACTTTGGCGTTTCTGCAGTTTTAGCCCAGTTTTTGAAAACTTTAGAGCCTTCTTCTAATATTTCCTCTGACATCGCATCAGTGGTTTGATCAATAAGGCAATTATTTATGATGGCTAGATCAACTAAATTACGCGCGTAGACACCAATCGTATCTAGCGTGTGTGATTGAAGTAGCATGCCGTTTCGGGATATCTGTCCGACCGTTGGCTTTAGACCATGGACGCCATTAAACGAGGCGGGTCTAATTATTGAACCACCTGTCTGTGTTCCCAATGCCAATGGTACATGAAAATCCGCAACACTTGCTGCTGAACCCGATGAAGATCCTCCTGGTGAACGTTTCAAGTCATTAGGATTGCGGGTCTTGCTTGGTGTTAAGTTGGCCATCTCCGTTGTGACGGTTTTTCCCATTATAATAGCGCCAGCCTTTTTCAGCTGAATTACAGCTTCGGAGTCCTTCTCAGGTACCCTGTTTGCAAAAATTGGCGATCCGTGTTCACCTGGCATTCCTTTCGCGTCTATGACATCTTTAATGCCAACAGGTATACCGTGTAATGGGCCTAATCTTTCGCCATTATCTTGTTTTTTATCGGCTTTTTTAGCTTCAGCCATTGCATGCTCAGGATCGAAATGTGCCCATGCTCTCACAGATGGTTCGCGTTTTTCTATTCTTGTTATGCAATCGGCCATTAGTTGTTGGCTCGTAAATCTTTTTTTTCTAATGCCATTAACTGCATCAAATGCCGATAGTTTGTTTAAGTCGTCCATGTCTGTAACTCCAGGAGTTTGATTTGTTAAATGGTACCCAATTGCCAAAATTATTTAGATTAAAAGAGATCGTTGATGATCATGATCAAGCATGTTGAATACGTCTAGTCGCGTTTGGCTACTTAACAAAGTCAATAAGTTGCAACTTATCTCTAATTATCTTGGCACATAGTTTGCTTAGATCCTACTGTGGTTGCAGTCTTCAAGAGATAACAGCAACAAAAAGATAGCATTTTAACAAGCGGATTATCATCTTAACTGCAACCATATTATCTTTTACCTTGAGCGAGAGAGTATTATGGAAATAACAACGATTGATAGTGAAAACAGTAGGCGAGACATAAGTAAAATTATCTCAACAAATGATCTAGGACATGGGAAATCGGGTGAGGTAGTTGACTTTGAAGACACCAGTTTTTTGCTTCGTTGCAGTAATCATTTCCCCCCAAAAATACTACACTCCATAATCCGCTAAAAACGTCCTTGATAACAAATAGTTCTTGAGGACTGATTTAACTTTTCGACCGATGATAAGTCTCGCGCCACGCTGTTATTAATCCAGCTGTTGTAATCAAAATCATTCCAATCGATGAATAAAACGAGGGCCAGCTATCGAATAGAACTCGTCCCTATAAAGCTGCAAAGAGAAGATAAGTAAAGTCAAGTGGAGCTAGCCAACTGCTGTCAGCAGTTTGATATGCCCTCGCCATACACATATTACCTGAAAGGTTGAGAATGGAAGAAATTAAACAAATAACTAATACTGTTACAGTTAATTCTGGCCAGCCAATCATAACGAAGGGCATTGCACTCGTAATCTCCAGAGGTGGAGAAAATATCATTAAAAAGCTCATGCCCAGTATCCCGAAGGAGATAAAAATAAGGGCTACTGCGAATGTTAGAGCGAGGGGGGTCTCGTCGCGGCATGAATGTCGCAAGACAAGCAGGTTGCATGCATAGAAAAAGCCTGCGGCCACTGGTAAAAGTTGAACGAGCGAGAAATTTGATGCTAGAGGGTTAAGCATGAAAGTTGCACCACATGCCCCCACAAGTAATGCTCCCAGTCGCCATCGACCAATTCTCTCGCCCAGAACTGGTATAGCTAAAAGTGACACGAATAAGGGGTACGTATAAAGCCCAGCTGCCATTTGAGCGATCGATAAAAATGGTGCGCCAGCAAAAAAACAAAACATGCATAAGGCCTGCATTAAGCCTCGGAAATAAACTGGACGCCAATTTTGGGGTAAAATACGTTTTAGACTACCTGACATGAACGCTAGAGATATTATGAGCGCTAGATTGCCAGTAGCTCGTGTTACCTGTACTTGCCAAAAGGAAGTGCTTGGAGAAATGTACTTAATAAGAGAATCCTTTAAAGCGAGCACAAAGACGCCGATTATTAACAACAGCATTGCGAATAAAGGTCGGTCACCATCAGGCGCATTAAATATGAAAAACCTAGAAGCTGTTGAGGCCATATTTTGCAATCCAAAAGTTTAGGTGCTTTAAACACAATTTTTTGAAAATCTTAAGAATTTTTGAGATCGCGCGCAAATAATGTTTGGTAGATGTTTTTTTAAGCATCCAACCTGTCTTTCTTGTCAAAGAAATTAAATAATATCTATATAAAATCTTGCATCGATGAGGCGAAAAAAAGCAGTTAATAGTAAAAAATCAATTTTTTTCAAAATAAGTTATTTTTGGTCATAGTTTTTCTACTTTTTAGTTGAGAAAAAAGCATAATGGCAATATATCTGCCGAGGGGAGAGAAGTTCGAACGACGCAGTTAAAGGCTAAGACGATAGGGTCTGTTATGGATAATCTCATTAATCCCCAAAACGCCTCATTTTTGCTTCAACTCTACGATGAGTATTTGAGAGATGAAAACTCGGTAGATCCGCAATGGAAAAGTTTTTTTTCTACCTTGCCTGGCGATGCCTCCCTCGATCTGAACATTGAAAGGCCAGCCAGCTGGGCTACCTCTAAAACAGAGATTATAGATGCTGATAGAGATGACTCAGCTGCTGTTTCAAATGAAACGCGGTTGCCAGCGGATGATCTCGACGCACGGCAAAGTATTTTAGACTCGCTCAGAGCTATAACTTTGATTAGGGCCTATCGTATAAGGGGCCACCTTAAAGCTAAATTAGATCCTCTTGATTTGAGCGAAAAAGATCCACACCCAGAACTCGAACCGAGCAACTATGGATTCAGTCCAAAGGATTGGGATCGGCCGATTTTTATTGATAACGCTCTTGGGTTCGAAAAAGCTTCCCTCCGCCAGATTATGGAGGCACTGGAGAAAACATACTGCGGCTCAATAGGGGTTGAATATATGCATATTCAAGACCCTGAGCAAAAAAAATGGATACAAAATCGAATTGAACAAATACACAACCAAACAGATTTCACCGTGTTGGGGAAAAAGACGATATTAGAGCGGATAACCGCCGCTGAATGTTTTGAAAAATTTTTAGCGGTGAAATATGTTGGAACCAAGAGGTTTGGACTGGATGGTGCTGAATCAGTAATCCCGGCTATAGAACAAATACTTAAACGCGGCAGCCAATTAGGATTAGAGGAAGTTGTTGTAGGGATGGCGCACCGTGGCCGCCTCAATGTTTTGTGCAACGTTATGAAGAAGCCATTTAGAGCTATAATTTCTGAATTTTTGGGTAATCCAGCTAATCCTGTAGATGCGGGCGGCTCCGGGGATGTTAAATACCACATGGGGTCCTCGGCAGACAGAGAGTTTGATGAAAAAATGGTGCATTTAACCCTCAATGCTAATCCATCTCATTTAGAAGTCGTTAACGCCGTAGTGGTTGGAAGGGCTCGTGCAAAACAAGCCCAGAGAAATGATGCTTTGAGGAAAAAAGTGCTAGGGATATTGTTGCACGGTGACGCTGCATTCGCTGGGCAGGGAATAGTTTCAGAAGTTTTAGCGTTTTCGCAACTTAGAGGTTACCGTACTGGTGGAACAATCCATGTTATAATTAATAATCAAATAGGATTTACTACGGATCCATCCTATTCACGGTCTTCACCTTACTCAACAGATGTAGCTAAAATGGTCATGGCTCCAATTTTTCATGTAAATTCGGACGATCCTGAAGCAGTAATACACGCGGCAAGAATAGCCACAGAGTTCCGGCAGGAATTTGGTGTTGATGTCATCCTTGATGTTATAGGATATCGGCGTTTTGGTCATAATGAGGGTGATGAGCCTATGTTCACCCAGCCAAAAATGTATAAAAAAATAAAAACGCACCCAACTACGAGACAGATTTACGCAACACAGCTTGAGAGAGAGGGCGTAATTGGAAAAGGGGGCGGGGATCAACTTGTGGCGGAGGAAAATAAAAGGCTAAATGCTGAGTTCGACGCTGGTATTAACTATAAACCTAATAAAGCAGATACGCTTGACGGAAATTGGTCCGGAATAAAACCTGCACAAGGTGGACCGAGAAGAGGGGATACTGGAGTTGATCAGGAGACGCTTAAGAGAATCGGTTTGGCTCTCTGTAATATACCTACAGGATTTAACATTAATCCCAAGTTGCGGCGGATACTATCTCAAAAGGAAGCAATGATTACTTCAGGCGAAGGGATAGATTGGGCCACAGCTGAAGCTCTTGCATTCGGTAGTCTACTACTTCAAGGAAACTCCGTTAGACTGAGTGGGCAAGATAGTGGACGAGGGACGTTTTCTCAACGTCATTCCGTTTGGACAGACCAAGAAAATGAAGAGAGATATATTCCATTGAATAATCTTTTAGATAGTCAAAAGACATTTGAAATTATAGATAGCCCTCTATCAGAAGCAGCAGTTCTTGGTTTTGAATATGGGTTTAGTCAAGCAGAACCGAAGGCATTAATTCTGTGGGAGGCGCAGTTTGGAGACTTTGCAAACGGGGCGCAAGTTATTGTAGATCAGTTTATTAGTTCTGGAGAAGATAAATGGTTACGTATGTCAGGCCTGGTAATGCTACTACCTCACGGTTACGAGGGACAGGGACCGGACCATTCGTCTGCTCGATTGGAGCGCTACTTGCAATTGTGCGGTGATGACAACATTCAGGTGGTAAATTGTACAACACCTGCTAACTATTTTCATGTGTTGCGGCGGCAATTACAAAGAGAGTTTAGGAAGCCGTTGATTGTAATGACACCAAAATCACTTCTGAGAAATAAACTCTGTGTCTCGTCATTATCAGCGATGGGAACAGGAACTACTTTTCATAGAGTGATGCACGACGTTGCGCCTCTTTGTTCGGACGAATCTGTGGCGCGGGTTATAATATGCTCAGGAAAGGTCTACTATGATCTTCTTCACGAAAGAGCAAAACGAAAACTAAACAACATTTTCTTATTACGTTTAGAGCAATTATATCCGTTTCCAAAAGAAGCGCTGATAAACGAACTTGCAAGATTTCCAGAAGCCGAAGTTGTTTGGTGTCAAGAAGAGCCGGAAAACATGGGGGCATGGACTTTTGTTGACCGAAAGCTGGAAGAGGTTCTTGTCGAGTTAGGTGGACGAAGCTTGAGGGCAAAATACATAGGAAGGCCGGAAGCAGCGTCGCCAGCGACCGGCAGCCTGGGCACACATAACGCTGAACAAGCACTGATTTTAGATCAAGCTTTGAGTGAACCTAAGCGAGGTCCTAAGAGACGTGCTTCGACTGAAAGACAAGCCGCTGAATAGCGGGTTAACAAACACTGTAAATGAATAGGAAATATTATGTCGACTGAGGTAGTAGTCCCAGCATTAGGGGAATCAGTAACAGAGGCGACGGTAGCAGGTTGGTTGAAGGCTAATGGCGATATTGTTGCGCAGGACGAGCCCATTGTTGAGTTAGAGACAGATAAAGTAACTGTTGAAGTTAATAGTCCCACGGCAGGTGTGTTGGATTTTGCAAATTTTGAGATTGGTGAGACGGTCGACGTTGGCGCAGTGCTTTGCGTTATAAAGGAATCCACTTCAGATAATATCAATGCGATTACGGGCAAACAATCAGAAGCGACCGTCGATGAAACTAAGGGGGTCGAAAGGACGCGGTCAAATAACAGCGCAATAGAAATATTGTCACCCGCGGTTCGGAAAATATTGGACGAAAACAATTTAGACCCAACTCAGATCGTTGGAACTGGAAAAGATGGCAGGCTTCTTAAGGGAGATGTTCTTGCGGTCTTGAATGGTAAAGAGCCAGCAAACACCGTTAGCGAAAACTCGGCTGAAGAATTCCATCAGGCTGCTACGTTGGAAACTAAATCCAATAGTCGCCGCGAAGAGAGAGTCAAGATGAGCCGGTTGCGGCAGGCCGTGGCCAGTCGTTTAAAAGAAGCACAAAATACTGCAGCAATGCTGACTACATATAATGAAGCTGATATGAGCGCTGTAATATCAATGCGCAATGAATTCAAAGAGGCTTTCGAGGCAAAACATAAAGTGCGTTTAGGTTTTATGTCATTTTTTGTGAAAGCCTGTGTTGATGCACTTCGGGCCCTACCAGCGGTCAATGCAGAAATCGCTGAAGATGAGATAATTTACAAAAATTACTACGATATTGGCGTCGCAGTTGGGACGCCCAAGGGGTTAGTGGTTCCTGTTCTGCGAGATGCCGATAAAAAAGGCCTAGCAGAAATTGAGCAGTCAATTGGGGACTTTGGTACTCGCGCGAGAGACGGGAAGTTGACGCTCGAAGAATTGTCCGGTGGAACCTTTACTATTTCTAACGGGGGTGTTTATGGATCTCTTATGTCCTCGCCAATTCTAAACCCGCCGCAGTCTGGGATTTTAGGCATACATAAAATTCAAGAAAGACCTATTGCAGTCAATGGCGCTGTAGAAATACGTCCTATGATGTATCTGGCGCTCTCCTATGATCACCGAATTGTGGACGGTAGAGAGGCTGTCACATTTTTAGTAAAAATTAAAGAAATTATAGAGGATCCAAGACGGCTAATCCTCGATCTGTAAATATTAGTGTCCAAAATTTCTGTTTTTTAAACCAGATGGAAAACAAGATGAAACATAGAACTATACAGACTTGGACTTTACGTTCAGGGCTTTATTAAGTTAGGAGCTACATTTTGTCCGATAAATATGATCTCGTCGTTATCGGTGCGGGGCCGGGAGGATACGTGGCGGCTATAAGGGCAGCCCAGCTAGGTCTACATGTGGCCTGTATCGATAAAAGAGACACTTTAGGTGGAACGTGCCTCAATGTCGGGTGTATCCCATCGAAAGCATTATTGTCCGCCTCTGGAAAATACCTAGAGGCGTCGAAGAAATTTGCTGATATAGGAATCGAAGTATCAGAACTTCAAGTAAATTTGACGCAAATGTTGTCAAAAAAAGATTCGGTTGTATCTGAACTCACGAAAGGTATCGAATTCCTATTTAAAAAGAATAAAGTGGAATGGTTATCTGGAGAGGCCTTCATTAGATCTAATACAGAAGTGGAGATTACGTTTAATAGTGGAAAAAAAACTCGAATAGTAGCAGACAAAATAATGATTGCGGTGGGATCAGAACCTGTCTGTCTGCCCAACTTGGCCTTTGACGAGAAGCAAATAGTCTCATCTACTGGCGCGCTTTCGCTCGAAAGGGTGCCAGAACGGCTTGTCGTGGTTGGTGCGGGGTATATTGGTCTTGAGATGGGATCGGTGTGGTCGCGGCTCGGCTCGTCTGTTACAGTTGTAGAATTTTTAGACAACATCGTTCCAAATGTTGACTTAGAAGTTGCAAAACATTTTCACAGAAATCTTCAAAAGCAAGGCCTTAACTTTATGCTTGGAACAAAAGTTATCCAAGCAGACCTAAATGACAAAGGCGTTGCTCTTCTTGCTGAGTCCGTCAACGGAGGGAGACAACAAAAAATAGACTGCGACGTCTTATTAGTAGCTGTTGGAAGAAAACCTTCGACAGATAATCTCGGTTTGGAAGAGCTTGGTGTAAAGCGAGATAAAAACGGCTTTCTTTGTGTTAATGACAAGCTCGAAACCTCCGTCGAGAATATCTTAGCCATTGGCGACTGTATTCCTGGTCCCATGCTGGCGCATAAGGCGGAGGAGGATGGTGTTGCGGCCGTAGAAATGATTGCAGGTGGTAGTGCACATATAGACCACAACTTAGTTCCGAGTATCATTTATACTCATCCAGAAGTAGCTTCAGTTGGAAAGACTGAGGAACAGCTAAAAAGTCAAAACATAGATTACAATGTTGGCAAGTTTCCCTTTTCAGCAAATAGTCGCGCTAGAGCAAATGATGATACAAATGGATTTGTTAAGATTCTTGCTGATAGTGTATCTGACCAAATATTAGGGGTGCACATTATTGGACCGGAAGCAGGCACATTGATACACGAATGCGCTACAGCAATGGTGTATGGTGCGTCAGCAGAAGATATTGCAAGGACTTGTCATGGTCACCCGACACTTAACGAGGCAATAAAAGAGGCAGCATTAGCTGTTGATGGAAGGCCCATCCATATCTAGGTAAGCAATTAGGGCAGGTGAAAAGAAGAGGGCTGTTTCTTTGAAAATTACAAATGCTGATCCACGAGACCCCAGACTTGTTGCGATGGTCTCTGAACTTGATAAGCTAATGGAAATTATGTACCCAGCAGAAAGTAATCATCTCACTGATCCAGAATTATTGGTAGATGGAGCAAATAGCTTCTTTGTTGCAGAAAAGGGGGAAGAGCTTCTGGGGATGGGGGCCCTTGTGAAATTTGATGGCTATGGTGAAGTCAAACGTATATTCGTAAAGTCTAAAGTTCGAGGTAGCGGAATAGCTACTTCAATATTAAGCAGACTAGAGGAAGAAGCGATAAGCTTAGGTTTGCGCAAGATGAAACTTGAAACTGGAAATAAGCAACCTGATGCTATAGCACTCTTTAAGCGGGAGGGCTTTGTTATTTGTGATGCTTTTGGAGATTATCCAAAAGAAGACCCTTACTCCGTATTTATGGAGAAGAAACTCTGAACTGTTTGGTTTACATCAGCTTTTTGTGATCCACTATTAATGCACAATATTATTACCGTTTAACAAAATTTCTTTTTTTAAAAACAATATTATAATAGATCCTCAAAGCAGATTTTAGAGGATGCCAGTGTAATGAGCTTTTTTCATTTGAGCGACGATGAATCTTTGTTTTACTTATATAGTCACCCAAGCGAGGACAAGCCAACTATAGTCTTTGTTAATGCTCTTATCGGACAAACGGAAATGTGGGAAGGCTATATTGGTAAAACACTTAGGGCCCATGGTTTCGGTACATTGTCATATAATTTTAGGGGACAAGTGGAAACTAAATTCGATCCACTAAAAGAATTAAGCCCAAACCTTATTGTCGATGATTTGATAAAGTTATTGCAAGCTACTACGCCTAAACGACCAGTATTAGTAGGCTTGTCTATAGGTGGTTTATTCGCTGCGCAGGCGATACAGAATGGCGTTCAAGCAGCAGGCCTTGTGTTGATAAATACATTAAGGAAACCAGGACTTCGTTTGGACTGGATCAACGAAAGTACCCATAGGGCATTTGAAGCCGGGGGACGGGAACTACTGCTGGACTTAATGGCGCCAATGTTATTTAGCCCCGGTAAGCTTGCAGAAATGCGAGCTGATGCGTTTAAAGGAGAAAGATATCAGATTACTCACGAAAAGGACGGTCATTTGAACCTGATGAGAAATGCAGTTTTCGCCGACTGGGATTTTCCATGGCATGATCTAGATATACCGACTTTAGTCATGACAGGCTTTCACGACCGAGTTTTCTTTGTCAATCAAGACGTTTTGGAGCTATCTGCTTTAATACCAAATATGAAAAAGATCGATTTTGAAAATGCTGGGCATATGATCCCTATGGAGCAACCAAAGCAGTTTACGGATGAACTCCTAAATTTTCTGTCGACCCTTTGAGAATTTAAGCAAATTTTATTTAGCGGATCGGAATATATTTATCTAAGAAATAGAAAGGGAGGTGTTATGAGAAGGTAGCGCCTCCATTTACATCTAAGACGACGCCGACCATACCTGCAGCGGCAGGCGAAAGCAAAAACGCTATCGGCCATGCGATATCTTCTGGGTCTAACATTCTTCTCAATGGAAGTTTGGACGTATCAATGGATCGACCTTCAGTCATTCTTGTTTTGGTTGGACCGGGTGCAACAGCATTTACAAGTACTCCAGAAGGCGCATACTTGGAAGCTAACCATCTCGTCAAGGCGTGCACTCCACCTTTGCTGGCTGCATAATGTGGTTGGGAGGTTAAACCGCCCATTCTTCCGGCAATTGAACCAACTAAAACCATCCGGCCCCAGTTATTCTTTTCCATAATTGGAAGAAAGGATCTAGCGACATTGATTGGCCCCGCTAGATTAACATTAAAAATCTGCTCGACATCTCGATCCCAAGTTTCATTATCTGTTTCTAACCAATCATTATAGAAAGTGATACCGGCTGTTAAAGCAACCGAATGGGGTGAGTAATTTCTTTGAGAAAGCTCTGCTGCTAAACTTTCAACTGCGTCTCGATTGGAAATATCGCACCCATAGGTGACAATATTTGCCACAGCTAACTGCCTTAAATTGTCTGCAAGCTCGATTGGTTCTTCTTTATCCACTAGAATGACATTCGCATTCTGCTCGGCACAGATTCTCGCTAACGACGCTCCTATACCTAATTTAGCTCCTAATATGAGTATATTTAGATTAGATAAACTGAAACTAAGTTCCTTGTTTTTTGAAGACATTAATCATCCAACTCATTTTGGTGGGTGGAAAACTACTCTTAGTAAAATACCCGTTAATATTGAAGTGTGGGCCGTTATTAAACTATCACTTAAAAAGAACCAGCTAAAAACGATCATCAACTTGATTCATGAAACCTTCAGATGTAGATGCATGCGTTTGAACTCTATTGTTCTTTTTAGAAAGATACAAATATTGCTTGTCGATCGTATTTTTGCGGTCTAGGGGTAACGACCAAGGTAAACTTATAGGCGAAATTCTATATGATCTTTAAGTCCAAATGCTTTAAAACTTTACAAAAAAATAAGTCAAATTTTAACTAAACAATCGGACTTGACTAATAAGGATAATCAAAATGATCCCGGCAGACATAAGTTTAATCAAGGATGAGGCTAGTTTAAGAGAATGTTACAAACAGCCAATGAGCCGGGCTACTGATAAAGTTCTGGATCACCTGGATATCCATTGTCGAGCAATTTTGGCGTTGTCACCATTTTGTGTGCTTTCTAGCCAGGGAAATGACGGGGCCGATATATCTCCTCGCGGTGATCCGCCAGGTTTCCTAAGAGTATTGGATGATCAGCATTTATTGTTGCCTGATCGGATCGGTAATAATCGACTAGATAGCTTCGAAAATATTTTAGTTAATTCAATGGTTGGTTTGTTAGTTTTAGTACCAGGTATGGATGAAACTTTACGGATTAGCGGTAGTGCGCAAATTACCGATGATCAACGGCTCTTGGCTGAAAGTGCTGTGCAAGGTAGGGTGCCCGGTATTGGGCTGTTAATAAGGGTGAGCGCAGCGTTTCTACACTGCCCCAAAGCGTTCGTTCGCTCTGACCTTTGGAACCCAGAGAGACATATGGACCGGGCTTCATTACCTAGTTATACAGCGATGTTGACGGACCATGTTAAGGGTTTATCTGCAGACGAGTCAGAGCGGCAGGCTAAGATAATGGCTGAACGCGGCATGTACTGAATTTTTACCCATTTAGCAAACGCCGTATTGTTGTCGGCGAACAAAGCAACTTAAGCGTATTCTCCGACCAACCATAGTGGAGTGTTGTAGTCGCAGCCTCTGCTAACTCGATTGTTATTTTTGTCAACGGTCACGTGTCTACCCTCGATAATTATTATTTCTCCTTCGTCCTTTACTAGGATGCTACTGACAACAGCGTTGTCGTTTAATGGCTCTCTGGCCTCAAGGTTCGTCGTGTTCATGTAGTTCATCAACATCTCCAAGATTTCGTTTATTATAAAGAATGATACGCAGATTTTTGCTGGTCGGATCAGGTTGTTCTGAAAAATGCAAATAGGCTGTCACCGAGTCACAGTCGTTAACACGGTCGTTTTTAGCAAATTAGATTCATCAAATGATTGTTTCTTGCATTTTTTTTATGCGTGTTTTTCGTTTAAATCAGCGGCCTAATGATTGACAAGATAGTGATGGAATATTAACTACGTTGGCGGTCATGGGCTATGGGGTACTTCTGCAACAGTGCCTAAAAAGTGAATGAGTATAACAGTAGGATCTCTATCCACTTTTTGTAATAAAAAAGGTTTTAGCGCAATGTTAAAAAAAGATTTTGTCTCAACAAATAAGCTATCCGTAGAAAAAGCTTTTTACGACTTTCTAGAGGTCGAGGTGCTTCCGGCGACCTCAATTGAACCTGCTTTATTTTGGGAAGGATTTTCAAAGCTCATCGAAAAGTTCAGCCCCGTAAATAAAAAGTTGTTAGGAAAACGTAATTATTTGCAAGATCAAATTAATGACTGGCACAAGAGACAAAAGAGTAAAGAAATCGATTTAACAAATTATAAAAAGTTTCTCTATGAAATTGGTTACCTTGTTGAGGAAAAAGAAGATTTTAAAATACAAACATCGGGTGTTGATCCCGAGATTGGGATGGTATCAGGACCGCAATTAGTTGTCCCTGTAACCAACGCGCGATATGCGATTAACGCGGTCAATGCGCGGTGGAACAGCTTGTACGATGCGGTATACGGTTCTGACGTTTTGGGCGACGCTCCTCCGCCTGGTCCTTTCAGTTCCGAGAGGGGTGAACGGGTTATATCCTTTTCTAAGTCACACCTAGATTCTCTCGCTCCACTAGAAAAGGGATTATGGTCCAATATTTCGAAAATAGAAATCCAAGCGAATGAACTGGCTTTATTTGAAAAAGACGAACAAATAAAGCTTGAAGATCCTGAACAATTCGTAGGTCATATCAAAGAAAACGATCGATGCTCACTTGAAATAATTCTGATAAAAAACGGCCTCCATTGTCGTATCGAAATCAATCCTAGCGGAACTATTGGCGCAAAAGATATTGCAAGCATAAATGATATCCAAATAGAGTCTGCCATCACCACGATCATTGACTTTGAGGATAGCGTTGCGACGGTCGATGCTGAAGATAAGATAATGGCCTACCGAAATTGGTTAGGCCTAATGAAAGGGGATCTCTCTACAAAGTTTAAAAAAGATGGCCAGCATGTTGAGCGGTACTTAAACAGCGATCTTGAGATTACTGATAGGAAAGGAGTTAAAACCTTCCTTAAGGGAAGATCTTTGCTTCTGGCACGTAATGTTGGACATCTAATGACAACGCCATTTGTTTTGGATGAATACGGCGAAGAGGTGGGTGAAGGTCTAGTCGATGCTATTTGTACAGTATTAATTGCAAAACATAACATTGACCTTAAAGCGGGCCCAAAAAACTCAATTCACGACTCCATATATATAGTGAAGCCAAAGATGCATGGTCCCGAAGAAGTAAGACTTGCGAATGATGTCTTCATTGAGGTAGAGCAAATGCTGCAGCTTCCGCGTAATACAATCAAGATAGGGATTATGGACGAGGAACGTCGCACTAGCATTAATCTTAAAGAGTGCATACGGGAGGCTAAATCGAGATTAGCTTTTATCAATACGGGATTTCTAGATCGAACTGGTGACGAGATTCATACTTCCATGGAAGCTGGTCCCATGGTCACAAAAAAAGATATGAAAGTAACAAGGTGGATTGATGCGTATGAAAACAATAACGTCGACGTGGGTATAGCCTGTGGCCTCCCAGGTAAAGCCCAGATTGGAAAAGGAATGTGGGCAATGCCAGATCTAATGGCAGACTTATTCGAACAGAAGATAGGGCATCCGAGAGCGGGAGCCAATTGTGCTTGGGTGCCAAGCCCTACTGCTGCAACGATCCATGCTTTGCACTACCATTTGGTTGACGTTGCAGAAGTGCAGAAAACTCTCGGTACGAAAATTCCGAGGACTTCTCCGAACGATTTGCTGGATATTCCACTTTTAAAAAATAAAATTCTAAGCGAGTCTGAAATAGACGAAGAAATTCGTAATAATGCCCAAGGTATATTAGGATATGTGGTCCGATGGGTTGATATGGGTATTGGTTGTTCGAAGGTTCCTGACTTGAACGATGTGGGTCTGATGGAAGACCGCGCAACGTGCAGGATTTCTTCTCAAGCGTTGGCAAATTGGATATATCACGGAGTGATTTCTGAGCAGCGTGTTTTAGAGATTTTAATAGAGATGGCTGCTTTAGTTGATAAACAAAACGAAAACGAAGCCCAATATAGTCCGATGGCCCTTTCATACAATAACAATGCTTTTGAAGCTGCAAAAGATCTTATCTTTCAAGCACGGGAGCAACCGTCGGGTTATACCGAGCCAATCTTGCACAGTAGGCGAATGCAACAAAAACTCTTAGCTAGTTAAGCCAATCCAGAAACTACCAAAATAGTAATAAATTTCGGTTGAATTAATCCGGGCTGGTGAACCACTTAGGAAACGGGTCATCCGATTTTTCGAAAGCTTGAGGTGCACTAAGATAATCTTCTACTAAACAACTATCGAGCCGGTTCCACAGATCATCCTGTTTCATCAAATTTTTTAAGCCGATAAAGACAATTTCTTGCCGGCGATCTCCATAGTTGTCTGTCCAGTAATGCCCAATGGCGTCCTCAACAGCCTTGCGATCCGGCCATTCACTTTTTGGTATTGACGCCCACCAGCGTCCGATCCCCTTATGTCGAACAAAGGCGCCAGCTTGCGATATTTCTCCAACAAAATCCGGGCGGGATGAAAGCCAAAAAAATCCCTTAGTGCGAATGACGCCTGGCCATTCTTGGGTAAAAAATTCGTGGATTTTTTTTGGATCGAACGGGGCGCGTGCGCGATAAACAAAACTTGTAATCCCGTACTCGTCGGTTTCTGGTACATGCGCATCAGGATTATAAAGCTCCTGAGCCCATAGAGGGTGATCTTGAGCTTCTTCTAAATCATACAGCTTGGTGTCCATCACTTCCTTTAATTCTACTTTGGAGAGCGTGGTTTCTAAAATTTTAGCTTTGGTATTTAGGCCGCGGATAATTGCGGTTACTGTCTTTAGTTGCTCTTTGGAAATCAAGTCAACTTTGTTAAGTAGTATTACGTTAGCAAACTCGATTTGTTCTACCAATAAATCAACCAGTGTTCTTTCATCTTGCTCGCCGAGACTTTCACCTCTATCTCGCAAAAAGTCAGTTGAACTATAATTATTAATAAGATTTGCTGCATCTACGACGGTTACCATCGTATCTAATTCTGCGACGTCAGATAGGCTCAAGCCGTTCTCGTCACGAAAATCAAATGTAGTCGCAACTGGCAGAGGTTCCGAGATGCCTGTACTTTCGATGAGCAAATAGTCAAATTTGCCATCTTTGGCGAGTTCGCGTACTTGCTCTAAAAGATCTTCACGCAGGGTACAGCAAATGCACCCGTTGCTCATCTCGACTAATTTTTCTTCGGTTCGGGAAAGTTCAGCTCCACCTTTCTCAACTAACGCGGCATCTATATTTACTTCGCTCATATCGTTGACGATAACCGCAACTCGTTTACCTTCTCGATTGTTAAGTACATGATTTAAAAGTGTCGTCTTTCCAGCTCCCAGAAAACCAGATAGAACTGTTACCGGAAGTTTTTCCATTTGCGCTTGAACCATTGCTACCCTTCCCCCGAATGAGGCAATAATTTTTTTAGTTGGTTGGAGTTCTTTTATTTTACAGAGTAATCACTTGATCTGGCATATTACCCGCTAGCGCTTCGTATAATTGTGGAAAACATCCGGCAACAACACCGTCAACTAGTCCGGATGCTTTCACCTGGCCAGTTCCGCATTGTTCAAAAGTGCCCTCAGCCAAGTCTCTTCTCACCGCACACTGGTCACATACCATTAAAAGAATATTTTGTTCCTTGGCCACCTTTGAAAGACGTTCACCAATCGGATCATTTATCCTTAGTGCAAAGATATTGTCGTCAAAGAACATCATTCCGGCTATTTGCGGACCATGTATTCCTTGTTCTAATTGCGGCAGAATCATTGTTGATAGCTTAAATGTTGTGGCCATATTCGTTGCAAAAACGTATGCGACTTTCATTAAACCGTTTCCTTTTCAGGCAAAATGTTATAATGTAACATAATGTTATATTATAACATATTTGGCAATAGTTTAATTCAGTTACATAATGGTTTTATAAATGACGGTTTTCGAAGCAAAAGACCTTAGAGATTTGGCAGCGTTCAAACACCAGGAAGGACAGTTGGCAATCCTGGAGAGGCAGCCTCTGGGAGGCGGAGACGAATTTTTTAAGAAAATTTCGGAAAGACCCTTAAACGTAATAGGAATTGTCGGCAAAAAGACTAGCGTAGAAGAGATACTGGCTCTCCTTGAAGACGAAATTTCAGAAGATCTAAAGTCTAGTGACTTTTATATGCAATGGATTATTGACATGGCAGGAATATGCAATATTTTTTGCGAAACTTTGGCAACAAGCACTATAGGTTTTTGCCTTGCTACCCAACGCGCTTGCCAGCGGTATCACATAGACAATGTGCCTCTGAGGCTATTGGTGACTTACTACGGAAAAGGTACAGAGTGGGTGCCTGACTCAGCCGTTGACAGATTGGCGTATGACAGCGGGATGCCAAATAACAAAATCTTAACAAATAACAACGCCAGAAAATTTTTAAATACATGGGATATAGCTATTTTTCGTGGCGGCCCAGATGGTCTTCTACACCGAACGCCCGATGCTGCGCTCAATACACCATCTATACTTTTAAGGCTGGATCACGAGTCTTTTTGGGATACCGTATTTAGGGATACCCAAGAGGGTGTGTTTTCAAAGCCTCTTTAATTGCATTAGCTTAGAAGCCAATTGTGGTTCTGAGATGATTCCAATCTAGCCTCCGAAAATCGTTTGCGGATAACACGGTATTTTTATTGCGGTTACCTGTACTTTTTGTTTGTTTGGATTATATCGATNGGAGGGTATGATCAATGGATANTGACACCCTGACGGTTAGAGAGTTGACTTAAAGTTTATAGCTTAAGCTATCTACGACATAATACTTTTATCAAAAGATGTGGTAATCGGGTTATAATTTAAAACTATTAACTGTCTTGAGTTTTACTAGAGCGACACAGCAGCGTTTGCTGTGCCGTTGGCAGATGCGAGGCTCTTTATGCAGTTCAAATATTTATTATTGACTCGTTTCATAGTTCTAAACGTTTTTTTTACTGCATTAGTGCTGGCCGTTTATGGCCAGGGCTGGCTCGATGCTATGATAACCGCCCGCTTGGTGGAACTAACACTGATTATTGTGGCAGTATTTCTTTATGGCCTCGCCGCTTGCGGATGGAAAATTTGGCGTTTAACTCTGGAATTGAATGGGTTAAGCGAGGGACATTTGCCCTCCAACAATCCCGTGGTTCTTTATCTTGACCGTGTGGCGAAGTCAGATTCACAAAGCCGCGCTCTACAGGCTGGCTCCCTCCGCTTAGAATTGACCGACCGCATCGTAACCGTCCGTCACATTGCAAATGCGCTGATCTTTCTGGGTTTGATAGGTACCGTTATTGGTTTTATCATTGCGCTCTCGGCGGTTGACCCCAATGCTGCATCTGATGCGGAGAACGTCGCAGGGGTTATAGCCACATTGATTGATGGAATGTCTGTTGCTCTTAACACCACGCTGGTTGGCGCAACATTGTATCTTTGGTTGACCGTAAACTACCGTATTTTGACCTCTGGCACGGTTACCTTGATAGCGGAGGTTATCGGGCTCGGAGAGCGACGTGCATCAGCTTGACGAACTTGATGAAGATAATTGGGGTACCGTTTTTCGCGATGTTATCCTTCTCGCTTTGATTGGTTTTGTGGCCATGGTAATCATCATGCTGCCGCACATAAAGCCAACTGAAGTGGAAACGCAGGACCATAAGGCACCTGGCAATGTGATTGTCGAACTGCACTGGCCGAGCAACAAGCCCTTCGACGTTGATCTTTGGGTTAAAGCACCTCGCGAGGCACCGATAGGTTTCTGGAATATGGGTGGTGAGACATTTAATCTGCTGCGTGACGACCTTGGTTCAGAAGCTGACGTCACCAATGAGAATTACGAGATCAGTTACAGTCGTGGGATCCCTGCTGGTGAGTATATCGTAAACGTGCATCAATATGGACCGCTGCCGATTGGCACAATAGTCACTGCAACTGTAGTGGTTAGTGTTCGGACACAGCTAGAAGCTGCTCGTCAAATCCTTACCACCAACATCGAACTAGTGCGTCAAGGGCAAGAGGTGACAGCCTTTCGGTTCCGTCTTGACCAAGAGGGAAACCTTGTGCCGGACAGCGTCAACAAGCTCAGCCGACGCATGGTTACCGAGGAGTAACGTAATGGATATCTTGTTTTTCATGTTTCTGGCCGCCGGCGCTACTGCCATTAGCTTGGCTATGTTAGCGATCTGGGCTCCACGCCCAACGCGGGTTCGTGTGATCGCTTGCCTCGCCGCAGTTTTGTTTCTGCCCACGGTTTACTTTCAATTCACAGAGTTGCTTTCAAAGCCCAAACCAGTAGCCTTTGAATGGTACGAACGCGAACGAGGAAAGGCTGAAGTGCTTTCGGTGAGCTTGCATGAGGGCAAAGCGATCTATCTTTGGCTTCGATTACCTGGTAGCCGCGAGCCACGCGCGTATGTGGCACCCTGGAATGTCAAAGCAGCAGAGAAACTTGAGAAGGTTTTGGAAGAAGCTGTTAAACAAGACGGAAAAGTGGAGATGCGAGATCCGTTCTCTAAGCGGAGCTTGCAGGATTGGGGTGATTTGTCGGTAGAGATTATCCCACCGCCAATACCTCCCATGAAACTACCTCAAACTCCACCACCGGCTAGGAAAGTCTGAACTGCCAGCGTGCCGATGCAATAGCTACAAGATAGTGAAATTGCTGCTTGCTTACTTTTAGAAGCGGGGCCGTTATTGGGTCCCGTCTATCAGCAGATCAAATTAATTCTAAGTTTTTCAATGCACTGTGTACTAGTTGCTTTTGCTCCTCTGTGGCAGGCGATGTGGGTCGCCTAGCAACGCCGGCATCTAGGCCTTGGAGTTGTTGTGCGTATTTGCAAAGCGACGGCATGTTATCGACGCCGATGGCATCCCAAAGTGGCATTAAGCGTTCGTGCAAGTCTAGTGCTGTATCCCAATCTTTATCAATAACCGCATTCCATAAGCGCACAGATGGACCGGGAGCTGCCGTTAAAATGGCAGCAATTGCACCTGGTGCACCCAAAGTGTACGAAGAATACAACATTGCATCGACAGCACTGAAAATTTGATTTTCTGGCTTTGCCTGGCGAACAAGGTTAGCGAACAACTTCATGTCACCAGCACTTTGCTTGACACCGAGTACGCCCTTTACCTCGTCCATAATCCTCAACAATAATTCGGGCGATAAATAGCACCAAGGAACTACGTTATAGATAAGTATTGGAATATCACATGCTGCATGGATTTCTCTGAAATGCTCGACCATGGCATCGTCGTCTGGTTTAAATAAATAATTAGGGGGTGTGATTTGAAGGGCCGCCACGTCCAGGTGTTTTACTGATTTTCCGCGCGCGATCACCTCAGCCGTGGAGTTTGCAATAATACCCGCAACTAAAGGCACCCGGTTATTAATGGCTTTAGAGGTTTCTTCCATTAGTGTTTTATATTCGTCCCGTTCTAGCGCATGACCCTCCCCGGTACTGCCGCCAGCGGCTAAACCATGAACACCGTTCTCAAGCAGCCAGTCCACTTGTGGTTTAACCAAATCAAATTTAATTTCACCACTTTCCTTAAAGGGAGTTGTGAAGGGAGCAATAATTCCTTTTAATTCACTCAAAATAATCCTCCAATTCCACTACGTGGCCGGTTTCTTGAATTGTAAGTTTTTGTTATTATTTTACGAACAACATATTATAAGGTTTTTTACAAGTCTGTTTATTTGTCTTAGAAAACATTTGATCGGAGTTTGCTTTAGAAAAGTTTACTTTAATTGAACTGTTTTAACTGCCCGCAAGATAGTGCATTTGGAGTAACTTCTGATGAATAATGCTTTTGCGATTTTGTTATTTACTGAAGATCGTTAGTGAAAAAGTAAAAGTATAATCTAATATTTACGATTAAGCTTCTACACCTACGTCAAAAAAGAATCCCGATTTAAAATAATGTCAATTGACCATAAAACAGAATTATTATTAACGGCTACGGTTCCAACTGTTTTATGGAAACTCGCAACACCTAACGTTGCTGGCGTCGCTATGATGACTGCGGTTGCATTTTTTGATGTGTGGTTTGTTGGCCGTCTAGGCAATCAGGCTTTAGCGAGTTTAGCTTTAGTTTTTCCATTTCAGGCTTTAATGCAGATGATGGCAGGCGGCGCTATTGGAGGTGGTATTACCTCAGCCATTGCCCGCGCGAAAGGAAGTAAAAATTCTCGCTCCGCACAAATAATTGCTTTCAATGGGCTGTTGATTGGGGTTTTTATTTCGCTTGTCTACACGGTGATCTTAGGGTTCTTTCCCTTCGAAGTTTTCGGGTCATTGAGTGATTCTAAAGAAGTTATAGATGGTGCCATAAAATATGCGGAGATTGGGTTTGGAGGAGCAATATTAACATGGCTTTTCTTTGTTTTGTCCTCGATTATTAGAGGGTTTGGTGATACCTACGCGCCTGCAAAAGCGATTATTATAGCTGGGTTTTTTCAGATCATTTTATCCGGACTTTTCACCTCCGGTTTTGGTAGCATTCTGGATCTCGGTGTTGCCGGTCCCGCTGCCGCTATGATTACATGCTACGCTTTCGCGGCTCTCTTTTTAATACGAAAAATAATTGTGTCCAATTCAATACTGAGCTTTCACAATTGCTTCATTGATTGGAACTCAATCTCTAATATTCTAAGGGTAGGGGGACTAGGTCTTATAAACAGCATTACTATAGCTTTGAACGTGGTCATCATTACTGGCTTTGTTTCTGAATTTGGGGTTGATGCTCTTGCTGGTTATGGATTAGGCAGTCGCCTCGAGCTAATGCTTGTACCTATAGCGTTTGGAATTGGTGCCGCATTGACTGCAGCGGTTGGAACCAATATTGGTGCCGGTCAGTATAATAGAGCCAGGATAATCGCGAAAGCAGGTGCCTTTGTTACTTTTTCTACAACCGGTGTTTTGGGAGTTATCGTTGCTTTAATGCCATGGTTATGGACTGACTTATTTATTGATCCGGGCACCGCAGTTGTTTTTGCCGCGTCCTACTTGACTATTGTGGGGCCATTCTATGGATTTTTTGCCGGTGGTATGAGTTTGTATTTTGCAAGCCAGGGAACGGGCAAAATGATTTTCCCTGTTTTAGTAAATATTACCCGCCTCTTGGTAGTCTCTATAATTTGTACTTTGGTTGTTTTATTTCAACTTGAAATAAAATGGCTTTTCTGTGGAGTAAGTATCGGTCTGCTTGTTACTGGTATAGGGCAGTTTTTGTGTCTCTATTCCTCTCCTTGGAAGAAGTTTATTTGATTTATGGGGCGTTTTTTCATGTTTGCTCGACTATATCTCTATACAAACTGATAAAAACACCCTAGGTTCCCAACGTCGCCGGTTTAAGGCTTTAATCTCAATTCGAGATGACAAATCGCCGTGGTTCTTTTTGGACTGACGTTTAGACTCCGAAAGATTTTATATGACAGTATTTGATGACGTAGTCCCTGCGTTGCGTAAAGCGTTGCAGGATCAAAAATATTTATCACTCACCCCTGTTCAGAAGGCTGTAGTAACATCTAAATTAGGTGGCGCTGACGCTCTTGTGTCTGCTCAAACGGGCTCCGGAAAAACAGTGGCTTTTGGGCTCGCGATCGCATCTACAATTCTAGGTTTAGATAAACAGTTTGCTCAACCAGAGTTCCCACTCGCTTTAATTGTCACACCCACACGAGAGCTTGCAATTCAAGTTAAAGCCGAACTTCAGTGGTTGTATAAACTTACAAAAGCACAAATTGCGTCCTGCGTAGGTGGTATGGACATGCGTAATGAACGACGAGCGTTAGAACGCGGAGCACATATTATTGTTGGAACGCCAGGCAGACTCCGTGATCATATTGAGAGAAATTCGTTGGATGTAAGCCAATTAAAAGCGTTGGTGTTAGATGAGGCTGACGAGATGCTAGATCTTGGTTTTAAAGATGACCTTGAGTTCATTTTAAAAACATCGCCAAAAGATCGCCAGACCCTTTTATTTTCAGCCACCTTACCCAAAACAATTATCAATCTAGCGAAGAACTATCAAAAAAATGCTGTTCGAATAAGTACTCAAAATGAACGGGAACAACATCATGATATAGAATATCAGGCGATGACAATTGCCCCCAACGATAAAGAAAATGCAATTATAAA
>NZGS01000138.1 GCA_002690995.1 Rhodospirillaceae bacterium | reverse complement strand
GTTGTCGCGCCAGCGGCACAGCAGGGTAGCTAAGTGCGGACGGGATAACCGCTGAAAGCATCTAAGCGGGAAGCCCCCCTCAAAACTAGGTCTCACTTGAGAACCGTGGTAGACCACCACGTTGATAGGCTGGGTGTGGAAGCGTGGCAACACGTGAAGCTTACCAGTACTAATCGTTCGATCGGCTTGATTTACTCATATGCGGATAAGCATCGGGTATTGATATGTTCTCAAAGTTGTCGCTGTCATTAGAAACTGATTTCTCTGGTCTGGTGGTTATGGCGAGGGGCCCGCACCCGATCCCATCCCGAACTCGGTCGTGAAAACCCTCAGCGCCGATGGTACTTCGTCTTAAGGCGCGGGAGAGTAGGTCGCTGCCAGGCCAAAGAAGTCAGTTTACTCCCATTTATGAAAATGTCATTTCTTCCGAAATCAGAGCATAAGTTTAGAGCCGCTGATATTAACGCGGGGTGGAGCAGCCCGGTAGCTCGTCAGGCTCATAACCTGAAGGTCGCAGGTTCAAATCCTGCCCCCGCAACCAATATTACTCTTTTCAAAAGACAATGAAATCAACTTAGCCTCACACCTTGCTGTCCCAATATAGCTTAATTCAAACATATTCTGCTAAAAAACTTGGGTGGATATGCTCTTTCTGTTTTGTTGCAAGGCGAGTAATTAAATTATTTCGGTCAATAAGCAGATCATTATAGGGCTCAATGATATTATTGATATTTAGTTTCCTTCACCTGGCAGATATCACAAACAAACGCACGGCGTCCACTAATCTCGAAGCAACGTATTTCGCTTTTGCAACTTGGACACCGCTTTTTCGCAAAAATATTCACGCGCTCTCTGTATTTCGTTTTGGACGGCTGTGCGTCTTCTACAGTAATGATAGCATTGTGTTTAACCCCGATTTTTAGGAGCGCTTTGGCGTCAGCCCATAGTTGGTCGAATGTCTCGCGACTAATTTCCCTACCTGGTGTTTCGGGGTGTATTGATTGTCGCCAAAGAATCTCGGATCTGTAGATATTCCCGATGCCAGCCATTACGGATTGATTCATGATCAGTTGACCGATTGGAGTTTTACTCTTTGTTATTTTAGCAAAAGCAATGTCTGGATTAGAATCAGATCGCAAAACGTCGGGGCCTATTCTGTTGATTAACGCTGTTGCCGCATTGCTATCCAGAATACGGCAGATAGTTGGACCATTTATATCAACCGCATGCGTTTTCCCAATCAAACGAACGCGCACAGCACCTCGTGGTTCCTGCAGCGGCAATTTTTGTTTCCTAATGCGGCCAAAGAGACCAAGATGAACATGGAGCGTTAGATGGTTGTTAAAGCGGTATAGAAGATGCTTGCCGAATGCCTCAACGGTCAAACATAATTGGCCGTCTAGAATAGACGCACCGTGAGAAAAGCGTCCTTGCGGTGACTCCACTTTTAAAGTGCATTTTGCAAATATGCGGCGGTGCTCGCGCGCTGCTCTGTGAATTGTATGACCTTCAGGCACTTTGCTTTCTAAACCTCTCTATTCATGCCCTAAAGACAAAGTTTTATTAATAGCAAATCAATCAATCCAAATTCATCCCAGGAAACTGCTACTATGGATAACTAGACCGTTTCTGAAAATTTTCAATTAACAACTTGTATAGTTAAAGATCCAAAAAAATAAAACGGATGTCTTTGGTTAGAATTAATCTTTTTTGTATCAACCTTTTCAACCAAAAGGCGTTTGATATTATAAATTTTGGCTCATTAGAGAAACTTAGGCTCCTCGATTAAGTGCCTCTGTCACAAATCTAAATACATTCTCAAATTCTTCGTCCTTAGTTTCCAATGGGTTATCTTTTTCGAAAAAAAGGCTTTCCAATGCTTTAAAAAATTTTTCCTCCAAAATATCGTCGAAGTGCTGGACCCGGTCCCCTACTACAGTTGAAGCTCTTAAAAGGAACCACCGCATTTTTTCTTCTTCGGTCATTATGCCTCCGTGTTTTGTAAAGGTTTGATTATTGAAAAACTCGGCGCAGCTTTATTCTAAATTCCCTAAATTAACTATCCAGCTGTGTGAAGTTCCGGAGCGCTTATCGTATTAAATGACGGACGTGCACTAAGCTCTTGATAATATCTCGAGAGATTAGGAAAGTCGGAAAATGGTTTGGCCAATATATTCCAACGATGGCATCGTATCGTCATAGGTATATCACCCATGCACCATTGGTCTCCAGAAATAAACCTGGTTTTTGATAATTGTACTTCTACTTTTTTGAATTCCTCAAATAATTTCTCTTTAGAACGTCTGACGACACCTTCATCCCTTTGACTCTCTGGCAGACGATAGAGATGCTTCGCCAAATCATGCATTGGCGGGATGAGTTGATTATTTTCCCACATCATCCATCGTGACGCTGAAGAAAAGGTTTCGATATTTGCGTGATAAAACAACGTAGGATTGTATTTCATTCCTAGGTACTGAACGATAGCGTTTGATTCCCAGAGGATGAAACCTTCATCGTTGATTGTCGGTATCGTACCGTTTGGGTTTTTTTCGAGATACTCTGTTGTATCGACAATACCATAGGCGGTCTTACCTCTACTTACAGACCCCTCTGGCCCCATTGTGGCGCTGGCTTTAATAAACTCATAAGTAAAGTTTAACTCTGCAAGGGCAAGCATAACCTTTTGTGTTCTTGCTGAAGAGGGGCGCCCCCAGAGCTGCAGTGTCATTTCTATCCTAATTTCATTAAGAAGAAAATTTCTTCATCAACCAATCGACTCGATGAGTTTGGTTTATCGTTAATACTTGTTAAGTGCCTTTTCCAAAAATATAAGCCTCCATACTTTCTTGGGCTTCTTGTCTCTTTTCATGCCATTTCTTCGCACCGCCGTAGTAGGCGAGGCTGCCGGGTTCGCCGTCCCCATGTCCATTATAATATGAAATACAATCCCTTAGTGGCTGAGTATTTATATCCGCTTCCCGACAATGCGCTGCGTAAGTGTTTTCGGCATCTTTTTTGACATCTACAGTCGCTACACCCTTAGCTTTTAATGTTTTTAGCATCCACACAACATAATCTGCATGCGCGTCGATTACTCGGGTAAAGTTAAATTGACCTCCACCACCTTGTGGGCCTGAAATGATGAATAGATTAGGAAAACCATGGCTGTGCAAACCGAGAAACGTTTTGGTTCCATTTCGTCTCCATTTGTCTTGAAGGGTTTGCCCATCCGGTCCAGTAATCATATTGAAGGTTGATGTAGCCATCCACTGAAAACCGGTAGCATAAATTAGTACATCAAGTGGATACTCTTTGCCCTGATGAACTACGCCACGCTCGTTAATTTCGGTTACGCCTAGCGGTGCAGTGTCAACTAGGGTGACGTGACTTTTATTGAATGTTGGAAGATATTCATCATGAAAACACGGTCGTTTGCAACCATAGGGATAATATGGTTTTAGGGCAGCAGCGGTTTTTGGGTCTTTTACTATTTGATCAACGCGTGCTCGTATTTGTTCCATGATCCTAAAGTTAGTATTTAACTGCTTTTGAATAAGCTCTTCTTGAGATAACTCAGTCGTATGTTGTTTTCGTTGTTTGGAGTAGTCCACTTTACCAGATAGAAAGTCGTCATTACCTTTCAATGCCGTTCTACCGGAAGAAATCATAGCTAACCGTTCACGTCGAGCCCTCGCCCATCCCGGTTCCTTGGACCAAGTGTCTATTTCTTCTGGAGTGGTTGCGCGCTGGTCTCTCACATCGATAGACGATGGCGTTCTTTGAAACACAAATAGCTCTTTTACGACCTTCTCTATTTCGGGGATAACCTGTACAGCGGTTGCACCGGTCCCAATGATACCGACACGCTTTCCGGTTAGATCTACATTATAATCCCAGCGCGACGTATGAAATGCTGTTCCCTGGAAATTTTCCATTCCCTTAATACGAGCGAGCTTCGGAGTGGTGAGTATGCCATTTGCAAGCACTACAAAACGTGCCTGCATTGCGTCCCCACGGTCGGTTTTAACTGTCCAGCGCTTTGTAGCTTCATTCCATGCAGTTTCTTCTACGGTAGTGTGGAAGAGACATCTGTCATAAAAGCCATATTTTTCCGCCATATTTTGGCAATATTCCATGATTTCAAAGCCTGCAGCAAATTTCATTGTAGGGAAATAGCCCATCTCTTCTAGCAATGGTAAATAACTATATGACTCGACATCGCAGGCTATGCCAGGATATCTGTTCCAGTACCAGGTGCCTCCAACATCGCCGCCTTTCTCACAAAACCGGACATCTTTGAAGCCTGCATGTTGCAGCTTGTACCATAACAGTAAGCCAGCAAAGCCAGCTCCCACTACCACTATTTCGCATTCATCCATCAGGCTTTCACGCTCAACGGGAGGCGCAGAGTAAACGTCTTCAAGATATTTACTGAATTCACCTTCTAGGTTCATGTAGTCAGCAGCACCTCGCCTCTCCTCCTTAAATTTTCTATATTTCTCTTGCTCTTCGGCATTAAAAACGGCTCCCGAAGGAGCTTCGGGTAGTGACGTGAGTTCGCTGTTGTTTATCACAGAGTAGCCTTTACCCGCGATTTTTTCGGTTGCTTTGGCTGCTCTAGTGTTGAATTTTTTAAATCCGTTGATGGGGTCTATTTGTATTGCTCGTGTCATGTTTAAAGTCTTAGAAAAAGATCTGTTATAAGTTAAAGTGATGTGATTGTTATACAGTAGAAATAGTATTCTATTAATCAAAAATAAGATTAATGATTAAAAAAAGCTCTTCAACGATATTATTTTATTTAGTTGAAATAAGTTGATAGGATAAGCCAATAGCATCGGTTTTACAAAACTCGGGGGAATTCGTTATGCCGGACGGTCAATCTAAAGCTGTAATTGAGCAGGGACAAACACTCAAAAACGTAGTTTGTACAAGTTGTGACGGTTTTTGCCCTGTGGCGGTGAAAGTAGACGAGGGACAGGCTGTAAAGGTCACGACACGTGATCATCCGCTCTTAAAAGATGTGTTATGCATGAAGGGGGCTTTTGCACCAAAATCATTTGCTCATCCGAGCAGACTTTTGCATCCTCTAAAACGAATAGGTTCGCGAGGTGAAGGAAAATGGAAGCGCGTTTCTTGGGAAGAGGCCATGGATGGTATAGCCTCAAAACTGCAAAATGTGATTGATACGTATGGACCAGAAGCTTTTGCGGTGGGGCAAAGTGGAGCGACGGGTCTATCCGATGGGGGATTAGCACGGCGCTTTATGAATCATATTGGTTCACCTAATTGGATCAGCGGGGTAGCGTATTGCATGGGGAATACAGCGGCGGTAAATCGTTTGGTTTATGGCTGGTATCCACGAGATGATATTTTGAACTCAAACTGTATCGTTTTATTTGGTCATGACCCCCGTCGTCACAGTTGGACAATGGAATACAAATCAATAAGAATGAGGCAAGCAAAAGGTGCAAAACTTATTGTTCTGGATCCGCGGAAAAGCGAAAATGCAGAGGTGGCAGACATATGGTTACCGCTGCGGGCAGGAACTGACGCACTAATGACCTTTGGATGGCTTAAAGTCATCGTAGATGAAGAGTTATATGATAAGGACTTTGTGCGCAATTGGACGGTGGGATTTGAAGAATTTGTTCACCGGTTGAATGAATACCCACTCAGCCGTGTCGCAGAAGTGACAGGTGTGGATGAAGAGTTGATTCGAAGTGCTGCGCGTATGTACGCAACCGCGGGGCCGGCGACGATACCATGGTCACCTATCACCGATCAGCAAGTGTCAAGTACCTCCGCAATACGCCTTCAGTGCATTTTGCGAGCTATAACCGGTAACATTGATATTAAGGGAGGAGATCGCTTCATTGGGTTTAACCCTTCTGTTCGATCCACCAGCGAAATTGAAAGGCATGACTTATTATCTGAAAAGCAAAAATCCAAACAGCTGGGCAGCCAGGAATTTCCTGTATTTACATACCGCGGGATGGAGGCGTTGGGCGATGCTACAGAAAAAGTATGGGGTATAAGATATGCAAACCTTGTTAATGGGTGTTATATGGCAAATCCAATGGCCGTTTTTAAAGCAATGGCAGATAGTGACCCTTATCCAGTAAAAGCGTTCTTCGCTATGGCAAATAACGCGCTGATGGCTTACGCCAATACGGATAGGGTTTATAAAGCTTTGATGAACCAAGAGTTAATTGTTTCATTCGAGCATGCAATGACACCGACGGCGGATATTTCCGACTATGTTTTACCGGGAGATTCGTGGCTTGAAAGGCCTAGTATGCAGCAAGGAATAAGCGAGCAAGCTGTAGAGCCGCCGGGTGAATGTAAAAACGTCGCCACATTCTGGCATATGCTTGCATCGAGGATGGGGCTTGAAGATGTATTTCCATGGAAAACTCAAGAGGAACTAATAAATTATGCTCTGGAACCGAGTGGCATGACTTGGGATCAAGTCGTTGCGTCGGGACGGATGCCTAATCTTTATCGTGGTCAGGCCGAGTTCCAAGATGAGCGGAAATATTTAAAGACTGGTTTTGCAACGCCGTCAGGTAAAGTGGAATTATATTCCAAGACTTTGGAAGATCTTGGCTTTGACCCGCTTCCTTATTATAGAGAAGCAGCGGAACCAACCGCGGAACTTCCCTTAAGAATGTTCATCGGCCTGCCAGACGATGAGTATTTCAGAACAGGCATGCGGCATGTCCCCGAATTGAGACAGCGGGCACCTAGCCAATCTTTCTTTATGAGCCCAGAGGATGCGCAAGCGTTATCCCTATCGGATGGAAATTGGGCGAGAGTGAAGACAAAAATGGGTGGTGTTATGGGGAGAGTTTATACTCGGACGAGTATGCCGAAGGGTCTGGTGCGGGTTCCGCATGGTTGGTGGATGCCAGAGTCTGAAAGAGGGCTAGAAAAGATGGCGGGTATGTGGGATTTCTGCGATGCTAGGATTACAACAGACGATGACCCAGAATTAATCGATATAGAGCAAGGTATACCTCACATGAAAGGTGTTCCCTGTGCCGTTGAGAAATTGGATGCAGACCAAGTTGAACGACTGGAAAGGGAGTATTCAGAGGCTAACGAATTGATGCGAGGGCCCGAAGGTAAGATGCTTAAGTCAAAATCCAAATCTGACGATTTCATGTTTGACGATTTTACGGGTGATGGACTTGAATTCGAAGCAGTTGAGCTGTCTCTGTATGGACGCAATACAAAATAGACTAGATTGGTAGCCGCTAGGATCAGAACGATCCATTATTTTTGTCAGATGAGATATTTTATTTTTTTCAAAATAAAAAGACTGACCCCAAGCTGGTACATTATCGCAGGTTTAATTTTTTTTGCGTATTATAACATTAGCCATTTGAAGTCAGGTTCTGCTGAGATAAGTGAATCAGTTGAGAAATCGGGCTGGCGTGAAATCCAATTTGTAGATAAAAAACCAAATCGCTTCTCCAAATGTGGTCAAGGTTGTATTCAAGTCAATTCAGACTCCGCAGTATCGATGATACAACATTCTTTGAAGATCGATATTACAGAGAAGAAATTTCTATCTTGGGAATGGAAATTGGCTGTTCCTCCCGCGCCGTCGGATCTAGCAAGGAAGGGTAAAGATGACCGGCCACTGGCAGTCTATATTACCTTTCCGTTTGACTATCAGAATGCTTCTATGAGTGAACGTGCAATGCGCCCCTTGTTAGAATTTAGTTACGGCAGCGAGGCGCCAGGGCGTGTATTATCTTATGTCTGGGCATCAGCCGAATCAAAAGGGAAAGTAATTGAAAGCCCTTTTGGCGGTGCTCAGCACAAAATGATTGTCAAACGGAATAACCGAAGCAGATTAGGTGCTTGGCTAAAAGAAAAAGTAGATATTGTGGCGGACTACAAAGATGTCTTTGGTGGCGAGCCCAAAAGTGTGTCACACATTTTAATAAGCTCCGATACTGATGACACCCTTTCATTCACTACTGGTTTTGTGAGAAATATGCAGTTCACTCCGAATTGAAGCAAGTTGCTTAACCTACTTTCTTCCTGACTTTTTTTGTTTTTGATCCTTTATTTGTGTCCGATTCAACGTCTAAAATACCTAATGTTCGCTCTCGATATGCATCTGGGACATCTCGCCCAGTATCAGTGAATGCTTTCCGTACAGCCTCGACATTTCTACCAACGACTTCAAGTCTGTTTTCGCGCGTAAATTTATTTGAAGAATACAGGGTTTCCATCGACCCTTGGAAGTGTGGAGCGACATAACGTGCGAAAAGTTCATAACTTCTCATGGTTTGTTCCCTGTTCGCCCATTCATGAGCGCGAAACATCACGCCACCAAAGCCACCATCACTCAGTTTGATAAGATGCTCTATCCCCTTTATCGCGGTTTCGGGATCACCAACTAAAGTTGTTCCCATTTTAACACCATCTCTGATTGGGTCTTCTGAGCGTCCAGGGGGACGGCCTAACGTGTCAGCAAAATAAGATAGTGTTTCCCTTCTTTCACCCGCATGGATTTCTTTTAACGCTTGTTCTTTGTCCTCTGCAATATGCATGACGACGACGACCCGCCAGTTTTTACGATTCATTTTAACGCCGTGCTTTGCTGCTGTTTCTTCAGCAATCTGCCATTGTTTTGCAAGTGCTTCTGGTCCGCCCGGAAGTCCGGCACCAATAGATAGAACTCCCACGCCATGGCGACCAGCGGCGGTCATGCCGAACGGCGTAATAGTACTGGCTACCGCAATCGGAAAGCATGGGTCACTGTATGGAGCTAAGTGTAATCGGGCATTCTTTAACTCAAACCAATCTGTTTTCTTCGTGACTGGCTCTTCGCACTTTAAGAGCTCTACAATTGTATCTAGCGACTCAACCATTCTATTTCTCTGTGTCACTGGGTCGATGGCCAGCATATATGCGTCCGATGTCAGTGCACCTGGACCACAGCCTAGCATTGTTCTTCCTCTGGTCATGTGGTCGAGCTGCACAAATCTTTGTGCAACCATAAATGGATTATGATAGGGAAGGCTCGTAACGCCCGAGCCTAAGCGTATATGACGGGTTCGTTCTGCTGCAGCTGCCATAAAAATCTCTGGTGCCGCTATTGTTTCCCAACCTGCTGAATGATGTTCACCAATCCACGCCTCATCATAGCCCAAATGGTCCAGCCATTCTATTAACTCTAAATCTCGGGCAAAGCCCAATGTAGGGTTTTCTCCAAGACGATGAAAAGGGGCCAAAAAAATTCCAAAATCCAACCCGCGCCTAGACATGTGATTTTTTTCCTTTTTTCAAATGAAAATTTTGCAATACAACCTGAATACCGTTCAATTATAGACTGAATTTTTCAAAACTATCTATGATAAAGACGGAGAAGGATGTTTTTTATGGCAAGTCATGCGACGGGTGATGGGGGTATCCCAAAACGTGGAGTTGAAAAAGATGGGCTAAAGCGCATTATGACCCTAGGCGGTGCATACGGCACACGTAATTACACGGTAAAAGATCTCCGTGACTGCAAGGGCAAAAAAATGTTGACTGAAACACTGCCCTTTTCTCCCGAAGAAGCTTCTGCAGCAGAAGAGGCGGGCATAGATACGATGAAAGCCCGATTTGATCCAGCCCAACCAGAATTAGCTGCTGCTATAAGACAAGCCGCCCCAAACACATTTATGGCTTTTTCGGTGCCACTGATAGCGGCAGCGAGTGAGACGGAGGCTATAAAAT
Organism: Rhodospirillaceae bacterium; assembly: GCA_002690995.1. Taxonomy (GTDB): domain Bacteria; phylum Pseudomonadota; class Alphaproteobacteria; order Thalassobaculales; family Thalassobaculaceae. The sequence continues at coordinate 40,700 of NZGS01000138.1, read as the reverse complement.
TAGGTTATCAGGCGATGTCGATAGGAGCTGACGCGATTATGTGCCAGTGGAGCCCACGTTTTGTGCAAGCTGCTGCCGAGGCAGGCATTCCGATACAAGGGCATGCTGGTCTGGTGCCGCGGAAGAGTACCTGGACCGGTGGGCTCCGTGCTGTTGGAAAGACGCTTGATGAGGCGTTATGGGTCTATAAAGAAATAAAGGCCCTCGAAGCAGCAGGAGCCTATGCTGTCGAGGTAGAGGTGATTCCTGAACAGTTACTAGTTGAAATCACCAAACGAACCGGCTTATTAACTTCTTCAATTGGGGGCGGGGGTGGAGGTGATATTCAATTTCTTTTTGCGGAGGATATACTGGGAAATAATCCGCCCCCTTATCCGAGACACTCAAAGCAGTATAAAAATCTCTACAAGATGAAACAAGAAATGCAGGCAGAGCGAGTAGCTGGCTTTAAGGATTTTATCGATGATGTTAAAAGAGGCAACTTTCCTGGAAAAGAGCACATTATACAGGCGCCAAACAAGTTAATTGAAGAGTTTCTTGATGAGCTTAAGGATGAATAATTACAAGCCAATATTTTATTGGACCTCTCGAGAAATATTTCGTTATGACAACTAATTGCAACCAAGAAAGAATAGAAACAAACGTTAGAGGGTGAGGCTAGTCTTAGATGTCATGTTGCCCGAGGAATTCGTCGCTCGCAATGTACCTGTCCTGTAGATAGATAAAAAATTGGAGCTTTTTGTTGGGTAAGTAGATCAAACACCTAAAGGATTATGAAAATGCGTATTGTCGGATGTGAAATATTACATTGTAACGCCGGTTGGCGAGACTTTAGCTTTTTAAAGTTGATGACCGATGAAAATATTACCGGTATTTCAGAATACAATGAATGTTATGGCAGTCCAGGGTTGTCGGGTATCATTCGGCGATTGGTAGAACGCGTAAAAGATATGGATCCACTCGCACACGAACATATACATCAGTGTCTTTATGCTGCTACGCGACAAGCGCCCGGTGGAGTAAATCAGCAAGCCATTGCCGCTATAGAAAATGCGCTACTGGATATTAAAGGGCAAGCGCTCAATATACCAGTCTACGATATTTTAGGCGGCGCGATTCGGAAAGAAATACCAGTATATTGGAGCCATTGTGGCACATATATATGGCGCCCCGAAATTGCGGAGTTATGTGAGGTAGAAGCTATAAGAAAAGCTGAAGACTTAATTAAGCTTGGTAAGCGCGTTAAAGATCAAGGTTTTTTGGGTTTAAAGACTAATATGATCACCTTCAATGAAGATGTTGGAGCTAGTCTCTACATGCCGGGTACCGCTGGCCGTCCAGGGTGGCCCGATTTAAATCTACCGTCATCATTAATTGGGCAATTAAGGGATCAATTAATTGCAATGCAGGAAGGTGCAGGACCAGATGTTGGCGTTAGGCTTGATTTAAATTTTAATTTCAAACCAGAGGGTTACCGTCAGGTAACAACAGAGCTGGATGATCTTGACCTGACTTGGATCGAGATTGATCTATATGACCCTATAGCTCTTGCAGCAATTCGAGAACGTATCGCGACCCCGATTGCATCTTGTGAGTCATTATACGGTCTTAGAGAGTTTAGACCTTTCTTTGAACACGCGGCAGTTGATGTAGCTATCATAGATATACCTTGGAATGGAGCCTGGTTAGGCTTGAAAATAGCAGGAATGGCGGAAGCTTATGAAGTCAATTGCGCTCCCCATAATTTTTATGGACACTTGTCAAGTTTAATGAGCGCCCATTTTTGTACAGCTATCCCAAATTTTAGAGTTATGGAGATCGACATCGATGATGTTCCCTGGAAAGATGATATTCTTACTTGGTCCCCTAGCTTTAAGAATGGCTGCCTGCAAGCCCCAACCGGCCCAGGTTGGGGGGCACAATTGAATGAGGAAATTATCGCGGAGCATCCTCCTAAGTTCGTTGTAGAATAAAAAACATAAAAGCACTTGTCGGCTCGACTTTTACTTAAGGCTCCGCGGTGCAAGATCTCCTATTGATTCTGCTGAGGTTCCGTGTATTGCTTGGTTGTGGTTTTTCTTCGGTGGGACAGCAGTATCAAATTCAAACGCAGGATCCACCTTTTGTTTTTGGGCTATTTCCATCATCTCTTGCCAAGCTCCAGTTAGCGTTCTAACCCTAGGCATGTCATGTGCTACCAATTTATGTAATTTCTTTAAATTATAGCAAGGCACGCCAGCGAACATGTGGTGTTCGAGATGCCAGTTCATTCGCCAGTAAAGAAACTCCGAGATGGGATCGAGTGTGATAGAGCGTGTACACTTTCTAAAGTCATTGACGTTACTCCTCAATCCGCAGTGCATTGGTAATCCTACCAAATATCTAAGCCAATTTGCGGTAAATTGCTGAAAAGATAGAACAAAAGGCAATATCCAAAGATCGCTGGAGATCGCTAGGATTAAAACTACTAAATGGAATGCAATTATTGAACGAGCCCATCGTACAGCAGGTTCACGCTCATGTGGGTGGGATGCATATAGAGCGGCACTCCATTCTTTGCTAATCACGGATTCACCATACCCTCGGAATGCAGTCTCAAAAGTGCCTTTGACGACTGGTATTAAACCACTTGTTACTGGGCCGCCGGTAAAATTGATCGTGAGAATTTGAAGAAGGTACAGTGGTTTCTTTATTAAAATTTCAAGGGGAAGAACTACTTCCCTGTCTCCATCTTCGTGAAGTGTATATCTATGATGATATGTATGGCTAACTGCATATTCATGAAAGTTGTGCCAACTAACTATACTATAACTCCTTAAAAAAATTGCGTTTAAAGTTTTTGTTTTGAAAACTGAGCCGTGGCCCAACTCATGGGCAGCAAGCCCTTTAAAAAAAGAACCAACTATTCCGTGAAAAAATAGAGAAAACACTAGCCAAAACCATTCCTCTTCTAAAAAGAGATAAATAGTCAGGCAGCCGGTTAGGCAAAAAATCACTAAATGGCCTCCAGCTTGAAGCCAACCTTTGTTATCACATGGCTCCATTAACTCTCTGAATGCGGCCGGGTCTATTGGGCACCTATACCAATTTGGCCTGAGCGTTTTTCTTACCTCCAATAAGGACCTTCTGGTGGTGACGGTCATCTTAGTTTGCCTTTTCAAAAACAGTTTGCTTTTTGACGGGATTCGACCACTCGCTATTGTAGAAGTAAACCAAAAATAAGTCCTAATAACATTAAAGATTTAATAGTTGAGTATAATTAATTACTATGGAGCAGTTTTCCGTCGGTGGTCTTGCATTCGGCAGCAAATTGAATCAGACTTAGTAACGGTCTGTAATAGGAGGTCCAAAAATGGTTATGACTTTAGAATCAGTAGCAGATGATTACTCTCAGGATGGATTCGTTTTTCCAATAGACGTGGTGAGTGAAGCGGAGGCGTCCAAGATACAAGCGGATCTGGAAAAAGCCGAGTCTGAATTGATAGCTGACCGTGCTAAGTTGGCTCTGTTGCGTTCTTACCCCAACCATTTGATTCCTTCCTTCGATAGATTGATACGAAATAAGAATCTCATTGATGCGGTAACCACTATATTGGGCTCTGATTTGCTCGTATGGAGTGGCGGATTATTTATAAAAGAAGCTAACTCTCCGCACATCGTATCTTGGCATCAGGACCTCAATTATTGGGGGCTGGATAATGCTGACGAGGTCACAGCATGGGTATCATTAGGTGACGCTAACTTAGATAGTGGTTGCATGCGTTTTGTTCCTGGTAGTCACACTAAACGTTTAGTTCCGCATAACGATACTTTTGCGGCGGATAATCTTTTGACTCGAGGACAGGAAATTGCCGTTGATGTTGATGATAGGGACGGTGTTGATGTAATACTAAAGCCAGGTCAGGCATCTTTACATCATGGCCATCTATTTCATTCATCTGGGCCAAATAGAACCCCAAATCGCCGAGTGGGTGTCGCTATTCGGTATATCAAGCCATCAATGAAGCAGACAAATGGCGCAAAGTCGTTGGTAACGCTCGTCGCCGGACAGGATAAATTTAATCATTTTACTTCTGTTGGATCACCTAATGGGTGGCTGTCAGAAGATGATTTCCAGATATGCGAAAAGGATTCTGAAAGCAAGAGAGAAATTCTATATGAAGGAGCGAATACAGACCGAGGAAAGCGGTATCAGAAAAGTTAAGCTTTATTCGCTTGGGGATACTCGCAAAGCAGTTGATAAATTCCAATTTCGACTTGCAAAGTCTGTGTTGGGAGTTGATCAAGTATAGAAATGGCGTCCCCTGTCCGGATTGTCTCTAGCATGAAGCAAGTTCCAATTTTCTTATCTGGACCCCTTATTTTTTCTTCGGCTCTTGCAGTGTCTTCCGGTTCTTCGTTTGTAACCCATTTCTCAATTCGCGCAACTTAAGACGGGTTGTATAGTTCTTTAAGAATAGCATGAATTTTTTGGCACGATTGATTAGGTTTCAATCTCATAGTAATGGCTACAGATCCAAAGATTTCACCAGTAATGATGTACCTTTTGCAGATAGTCCTGCTTACGTTCAGAAAAACACCTGACATTATTTTTTTTGTCCAGGCTGTTGGGTTGGATAAGCGATCAACATATTCAGCCGATCTCAGCACGGAGGGTGTGCCGACCTCGTACCAGGTGAAGTACTGTGGTGAACCGCGCAAGGCTTGATAGCGCCGGCCATTTTTAAAACCAGGTATACTTAATCTTTCGGGAAGATGTTCTGTTTGATACCACTTTTCATAAGTTTCTTCAGAACCCACCGCACAGTCATTCCAGACAGCTAAAACACCAGATCCATGCATATTTTATCCAATTCAAATTAATTTTGAATACGAAGTCGCCAGTAGGTTTAGGCAGTATCTCTGTAAAGATAAAAAATACAATGGTTTTATCAGCCTCCTGCTGAAATTTGGAAGGATTTGCCGATAGTATTGATTTGGCAAGTCAAATATTTGCGTCTTAATTTCAAGTTCTTGGAGTGCCTCAATGGGAGTAGAAATTAGACAGGTTGGAGAGTGTTTCGCGGGTGAGGTTACAGGAATAGATTTAACCGAACCATTATCAACAGAAAATATAAACGCGATTCATGAGGGAATGGATAAATACGCGGTTTTGACTTTTAGGGAGCAGCCGCTGACGGCCGACGAACAGCTTGCATTTTCAAAGCAATTGGGCGACATCGAGCATGCTATTGGTACCAGTCTTCGTGAAGACAAGGACGCTCGGCTTCCATCGACTTTTGCCGATGTATCGAACCTCGACAAGGAGGATAGGCCTTTTGATATCAACGATAGACGGCGGTTATTTGCCATAGGAAATAGATTGTGGCATTCCGATAGTTCATTCAAAGTTGTGCCAGCCAAATACTCAATTCTGCACGCAATTTCAATCCCATCTAAGGGCGGTAATACTGAGTTTGCCCACATGCCAAGTGCTTACGATGCATTAGATGACGAGATTAAAGAAGAACTTGATGGGCTGATTTGTGACCACTCTCAGATATTTTCTCGACAACAGGTTGGGTTTACCGATTTTACCGACGAAGAAATTGATCGGTTTAAGCCAGTAAGACAATCACTAATCCGCAAACATCCTGCAACTGGCCGAAAATCTCTATATTTGTCATCCCATGCAGGTCGAATAGATGGCCTGTCTGTTCCTGATGCAAAACTTCTACTGCTGGATTTAGTCAATCATGCTACCCAGCGAAAATTTGTCTATGTTCATGAATGGCAAAAAGGGGATTTAGTTATGTGGGATAATCTACAAACTATGCATAGGGTGAGGCCATTTCCTGTTGATGAACCCAGAGATATGCGAAGAACCACCATAGTTGGAGACGGGCCCACTGTCGTTTAGAAATAACGCTCATAAGGTTTTTAAAGTTAAATTAACATGGATCTGGATTATTATAGTTTACGGAGGGTGAAATGGCTGGTGTGCTAGATGGAATACGTGTCTTAGATTTTGGTAGATATATTGCAGGGCCCTTCTGTGGAATGTTACTTGGCGATATGGGTGCAGAAGTGATTAGGATCGATAAACTCTCAGGCAGCGAAGATAGGTATCTCGTTCCTGTGGCGGAGAGTGGAGAAGGGCCATTATTTCTGGCTCTTAACCGGAATAAAAAATCATTGACATTGAACCCGATGAAACCCAAAGGCCGTGAAATAGTTGAAAATCTTGTTAAGACGGCAGATATAGTTATCGCTAATCTTCCTCAACCTACTTTAGAGGCAATGGGTATTGATTATGATTCTTTAAGAGCAATCAAACCCGATATTATTCTGACAACTGTCACGGCTTATGGAAATGGTGGCCCCTACAGTGAGAGGGTTGGATTTGATGGAGTGGCGCAAGCGTTGGCTGGCGCTACCTATATGGGAGGTAGACCAGGAGATCCGATGAAATCTTTCGTTCCTTTTGCTGATTTTGGCACAGCAACTATGGCGGCCTTTGGAACCCTATCTGCTCTAATTGAACGAAATAAGACCGGCAATGGCCAGTTAGTTGAAGCAGCACTCACAAGGACGGTGATGGCGTTTAATATCGCACTGCTAGCGGAAGAAGCTATCAAATCTATTGACCGCCCATCCTATGGGAATAGAGGTTACAGTGCGGGGCCCAGTGATATATTTAAGACAACGGATGGCGCGGTGATGGTGCAGGTTGTGGGGCAGCCATTATTCGAGCGTTGGGCTAAACTAATGGGGGAGGAAAGTTGGCTCCAGGACCCTAGATTCGCGACTGACATGGATCGCGGTGAGAATGGAGAGCTATTAAGCGCAAGAATGCAAATGTGGTGCAAAGATATGAGTACTAAAGAAGTTCTAGATGCTTTAGACGAAGCGAGGATACCTTGCGGGCCTGTGCTCAGTGCCAAGCAAGTGCTTCAAGACCCACATATAAAAGCGATGGATTTCCTGCAAGATATGAATTTTCCCGGCCTAAAAAAACCGATTCCAATAAATACCACACCCGTGAAGTTATCCGAGACCCCAGGAACTATTAGGCAACGAACCGCGGAACTTGGAGAACATACGGATGAAATTCTCGACAGTCTGGGCTATACCGCCGATCAAATCTCTGAGATGCGTAACGCCAGAGTTGTCTAGCGATACCAGTTGAGGATCTTATTTCTATCTTTCAAATTTTATGCAAAGAAACCTAAGTAAAAATGAAATAAGTATGCGCTCGCTAAACTGCTGCTGAGCCCCCACATAATGTAAACTAAAAAAATAGGTTTTTTGACAAGTGCGTAAACTGCCATAGCTGCCGGTATACTACTAATCCCTCCTGCGATTATAAAACCCATGACTGCTCCAGGAAGCATGCCCAGTTCCATTAGCCCGCTGAGAGTTGGGATAGCGGCATAGCCATTTAAATAAGCTGGAACCCCAAGAATTACGGAGCTTGGTATAGCCCACCAGGCGTCAACTCCCAGCCAACCTCCAATAGTTTCAGCCGGGATATAAGTTGTCATTACACTTTCGATCAGAAAAGCTAGTGCTAGCCATCTGAGCAGAAACCATGTGCTTGAAATGCCTTCATTCCAAAAAAATGACGTCCTTGTTTTATCCTTCCAGAATTGCCAGACGATGACTTTGTTCTCAATTGTAGTTGTGGAACTACAGCTGCTTATACAGCAGCTAGCTTTGAGGTCGCGTAAGGGTGATGACAGCAAAGGATGATCCCTGAAATGATGGAGACCCAAGCCGGCAGTAATGGCGATTATTATTGCAAAGATTAGCTTGGCTAGCGTGAATTCTAACCCGAAGACAGGTACCATAAGCAGGAACATGGAAGGGTCCATGAGTGGTGACGCAAAACAAAATGCCATTACCGGCGCGAGTGGCACACCTGCCATTAGCAGTCCCGCTATGATTGGAACTACACCACAAGAACAAAAGGGAGATAGGGCACCAAAAAGGGATGCTACAATAATCGCTTTGAAAGGGTGGCCAGAGAATACCATGCTGATTTGTTGATCTAGACCGGTCGCTTTTGCAAACGAAGCCAATGAAACAGAAGCTAGTAGAAAAATGAAAATTTCTTTGAGAGCTCCTCCTGTAAACATAATACTTTCGGTGAGTTGATTAGGATCTAAAACAGCAATGACTATCAGAGCAGTAATTATGCTTACAATTACCTTATCAAGTTTTTTAAAGTGACTTTTTATATTTATTGTTTCGGTAAGAAATACCATTACGCCCCACCTGCAAAAGCTTGTTAAGACTTAACCTCGTTTTTTATCAAAAGCATCCGTCACTTCCTATCGGGCAGATATTTTGTCGACCTCATCTATTTCTGATTGCGATAATACCCAATTTACAGCTGCGACATTGGCGTCTATTTGCTCAGGTTTTGTAGCCCCTGCGATAATGCTTGCGGTTGTAGGGCGGGAAGCCATCCAGCCAAAAGCAAGTTCCAAAATAGAGTGCCCGGTTTTATGAGCGAATTTATTGAGATTATCGACAATGTCAAAATTCTCATCGGTCAAGTAGATGCGGTTGGCAAATGTTGGCATATCCGTTAGCCGAGCACCTTCAGGCATCTCTGTCCGTTTATATTTCCCTGTCAGTAGGCCGCTTGCAAGAGGAAAATATGGTAGAAGGCCGCAGCCATATTTTTGCATTGCTGGAATAAGCTCGGCTTCTACATTACGGTTAAGAATGTTGTATTCATCCTGGCAGGATATAAACCTATTTAACCCCATAGATTTTGAAATCCACTGTGATTCGACGACTTGCCAAGAAGGTAAATTGGAGCAACCTATATATCTTATTTTTCCTTGGGCGACTAGATCATCCAGTGCTTGCATCGTTTCATCAAGGGGGGTTAAAGGGTCCGGTTGGTGTAATTGATATAGATCAATCCAGTCCGTTTTGAGCCGTTTAAGCGAGTCCTCTACTGCCGATATAATATATCGTCTGGACGCACCTATTTTTGTGCCATCATCACTCATGGCCATACCAAATTTTGATGCTAAGACAATATCCTTCCTTCGATGTCCTAGTATTTTCCCAAGTTGTGTTTCAGAGCCACCGCGGCCACCATACATATCTGCTGTATCAAAAAGAGTTATACCAAGATCAAAAGCTCGGTCAACGACGGCTCGTGTTTGTTCTAAGTCTGACCGCATGCCGAAATTGTTACACCCAAGTCCAACCAGCGAAACTCTAAGTCCAGAAGAGCCGAGATTTCTATATTCCATGATCTGTTTCCATAGCCAAAATATCAATATCTTTATTTATAAAGCGGCAAGGTTACCTCAAGGCACTTTGTACGCCAAATGGATTGTTACGGATTAAACCAATTTTTTAAAGCAAAGCAATATTATTCTTGGCAAAAGTGAGCAAGGCAACTATATGATAGCTTATGGAAAGAGAAGACTTAGAAAGAAATTTCGGATTTTTACTTCATGACGTCGCCAGGTTGATGCGGACACTTTTCGACCGTCGTGGTAGAGATTTGGGGCTTACTAGGTCTCAGTGGTGGGTTTTAACAATGTTGTATGCGAAAGAGGGCGTCACGCAATCTGAATTGGCCGATTTAATGGAGTTAGAGAAGCCAACTTTAGGTCGGCTATTAGATAGATTAGAGGAAAAAGAATGGGTCGAGCGCAGAGCAGATGAGTTTGATCGACGCGTCAATCGCCTGTATCTAACAGATAAAGTGCAGGAAGTTATGAGGGCGTTGAGGAAAACCGCAGCTACTGTCAGACGTGAGGCTATCGGAGATATGTCGAATGATGAGAGAGACAGGTTCGTTGATACGTTGATCAAGATTAAATCTAATTTATTAAACTTAGACGCAAATCGTAACAGCAGTTCTTAAAAACTTATAGTAATTGAAATACCAAGGATAAGGCAGAAGGAATGGAAGACAATAAAGAAGCGGATAACAGCCCGCAAACAGAGACAAAAATAACGAAATCAAGCCCTGGGACAGGCCGCCTAATTTTGAGGGTCTTTTTGTTAGTTGTTATACCAATTATTGCAGTTGTTTTCGGTGCGCAGTGGTATGAAAAAACTGGCAGATATGTCGAGACTGAGAACGCTTACGTTAAAACAAATGTAATTGCTATTAGCGCTGATATAGACGGCCGTGTAACGGAAGTATTTGTTGATGAGAATCAACTCATATCGAAGGGTGATCTGCTTTTTAAATTAGACCCAAATACTTACGCTGTAGCTATTCAGATGGCGGAATCAAAAAGAGAGAAAGTCCGGCAGGATATTTCGGCATTACAAGCAGAGTATTATCAGATACTGGCGGAAATTGAGGAAAAAAAGGCTAATGCAGCCTATAAAAAAGCCGATGTTGCCTACCATAAAAGGGAGGCTCGACGGCAGCGAATGTTGATAAAGAAGTCAATCACGACGCGAGCAAGGTTAGATGAGGCAGAGTCAAAATTAGACGAGGCTGAATTTGAACTATTGGCGGCGAACCAGGAAGTTTTAACAAGAAAGCAGAAGATAAAAACGGTGTTAGCTAGGCTTGGTGGCGACCCAAATAGAAGTTTCGACCAGCACCCAGATTTTATTGGTGCAGAGGCCGAACTCTCTCTTGCAAAGATGAACCTGGGATATACCGAGGTTAGAGCGCCAGTCGGCGGTATTGTCACAAGATTAAAACTCGAGCCGGGTGAATGGGTTGAATCAGGCGAGCCAGCTTTTGGAATAATCGCCAATAATAGAGTTTGGATTGAGGCGAATTTAAAGGAAACACAGCTGACACATGTCGTGGAAGGCCAGACAACAACTGTCGAGGTAGACGCGTATCCCGATGTTATATGGGAAGCTAAAGTCGCAAGTATTAGTCCAGCTACCGGTGCGGAGTTTTCAGTGTTGCCACCGCAAAACGCTTCCGGAAATTGGGTTAAGGTAGTTCAACGATTGCCGGTTCGAATAGAAATTCTTTCTACTGAAAACAAGCCGCCGTTAAGAGCAGGTATGACGTCTAAAGTCTCAATTGATACAAAGCATCAACGAGACTTGTGGAAGAACATCGTATCGTTTTTCAATGAATTGTGATCAAATTTAGAAGTCGTCACGACTTAAAAAACGGCTGGCCGGCGTCTACTAGAAATCCTTTTTAATAGTTGTCACTGTAAAAAAAGATGATGACATTGAGTATTACTTTTCAATCCCACGACCTAGTGTAAATCGCCGACGATCTTACTAAAAATAGTTTAGCCTATGTCGTTTGTAAAAACATATGCTTGCACCGCCGTGCTTAATACCGATATACCTATATCCGGAGGTCCGAAACGGACAAGCGTATCGCCAACCCGGTCAGGTCCGGAAGGAAGCAGCCGTAACGAGTATCGTTTGGGTCGGCTTCGGTCCTCCGCCTACAATATGTGAGTTTATTTGGTTTTATACAGCGAAGGCAATGTTGACGCGATGGAGTATAGGGTACTAGCACGAAAGTACCGGCCCCAGAATTTTAAAGATCTTATAGGACAAGATGTCTTAGTAAGAACGCTTAGTAATGCTTTTAGTCAGGGCAGACTAGCGCATGCATTTATCCTTACGGGTGTACGAGGTGTTGGAAAGACAACAACGGCCCGCATTATAGCAAAAGGTATCAATTGTATCGGCGCTGACGGTAAGGGCGGCGCAACCATTGATCCATGTGGAGTTTGCGCAAATTGTACCGGCATTATGGAAGATCGCCACGTTGATGTTATGGAAATGGATGCAGCAAGTCGGACCGGCGTTGATGATATAAGGGAAATTTTAGACGGAGTTCGATACAAACCGATCGCAGCAAGAAACAAGGTTTACATCATTGATGAAGTTCACATGCTTTCGCGAAATGCATTTAACGCGCTACTCAAAACATTGGAGGAGCCTCCCGAAAATGTAAAATTTATCTTTGCTACGACAGAGATAAGGAAGGTGCCGGTTACAGTCCTTTCGAGATGTCAGAGATTTGATCTGAAGCGATTGGGAATGGAAGATCTGGCAAGGTTGTTTTCCACAGTATGTCAAAAAGAAAATACTACAATAGAAAGGGATGCTCTTTATGCCCTAGGTCGGGCCGCCGACGGTTCAGCGCGGGATGGCTTATCTCTTCTAGATCAAAGTATGGCCTTGTCAGTCGGTGAGATCACGGCGGAAGTCGTCCAGGGCATGCTCGGAAGTAGTGACAGAGCAAATATACTTGATTTATTTGAGGAAACTATGTCGGGTGACATTACAACGGCGCTTAATCACTTAGAAAAGATGAACCAGAATGGAATCGATCCTCTATCAATTGTTCAAGATCTGTTAGAAGTCGTCCATTTAGTGACAAAGTGTAAGGTGCAGTCTGACTACATGGACGTAAGTTTATCTGAGTCGGAAAAGCAGAAAAGTTTTGATTTAGCCCAGAAAGCCCCCATGGTGCAATTGGGGAGAGCGTGGCAAATGTTGTTGAAGGGGATTGAGGAGGTCCAAACTTCGTTTTCGCCTTTCTCTGCCTTGGAGATGCTCATCATACGCCTAGTCTATCTGGCCGATAAACCAGTTGCTGGTGCAGGGACGCAACCATTAGAGGTGGAGCAAAAAAAAAAAGTTGAAGTAGCAAGAGATGATAACGCACTTCTATCCGTCGCTATTAGCTCTAAAAACGTCAAAAATATCAATGAAAATGACCCCGATATTGAGAGATGTCCGAGTAATTTTATTGAGATCGTGGATATGTTTGAAAAAAAACGAGAAGCTATCATTCATGCAAACCTCATCGAAAAAGTAAAACCGGTGCGTGTTGAGGCTGGATTATGTGAGATAGAGGACACGGGAGATATTGATCCAGATTTGCCGGGGCGCATAGGAAGGTTACTTTCAGAATGGACGGGCACTCCGTGGCAAATTGCGTTGGTGCAAAGCACTGGCGAAAAGACCCTTAGGGAAAAGATGGTTGGCGCAGAACTTGAAGCAAAAAAGAACGCAAAAAACGATCCCATAGTAGCCTCTGTGCTTAGCAATTTTCCGGGCGCAGAGATAAAGTCTGTGAGGAAAATAGTGCGCCACACCGACTGTGAATGATAATATCATATGAACTATTAAAGATTGAGAAAAGAGTTAGAGAAAATGAAAAATTTTGGTCAGATGATGCAAAAAGTGCAGGAAATGCAAGAAAAAATGCAGAATATGCAGGAGCAAATGGAAGATTTAGAAATTGAAGGAAGTAGTGGGGCGGGTTCCGTGGTTGTGGTTTTGAATGGCAAGGGAAACATGCGTCGTATAACGATTGATCCCGGGATTGTTAATTCCCAAGATGTTGAAATACTAGAAGATTTGATCGTGGCCGCGGTCAACGATGCAAAGGCAAAAGTTGAAAGTAAAGCTTCTGAAAAAATGCAAGAGATGACGGGGGGGTTACCCTTACCTCCTGGTTTTAAACTTCCTTTTTAGGCCTCAGCTATGAAGACACAAGGCCCAGGTGAATTGAATAGAATGATATATCTGTTGTCGAAGCTCCCAGGTTTAGGACCTCGATCTTCTACGAGAATGGCTTTGCAACTTTTTAAACAAAGAGATTCCCTTATGAGGCCTCTCGCCAAGGCGATATCAGAGGCAGCCGAAGCAGTACTGGCATGTGATGTATGTGGCAACCTTGACTCTGCGAACCCATGTGGAATTTGTAGTGATGAAAACCGTCAAACCACCACTATTTGTGTCGTGAAGGAAGTGGGTGACGTTTGGGCACTCGAACGGTCTGGCGTTTATCGAGGATATTACCATGTTTTGGGGGGGTTGCTCTCAGCATTAGACGGAGTATCCCCGGAGGATTTGAGATGTGAGGATTTGATAAAACGAGCATCCAATTCAGATGTAAGTGAAGTCATACTGGCTATGGATGCAACAATAGACGGACAGACCACGGCGCATTATTTGAGTGAAGCTTTGTCTGGAAGTAATGTCAGAATTTCAAGATTAGCGCGTGGTATGCCGGTTGGCGGCGAGCTTGAATATTTAGACGACGGTACGATCGCGCAGGCACTTAATGCACGTGCATCGGTCTAATTTACTGCCAGAAATTTTCAATTAAAGACGGTTCGCCGAAAAAAAGCTTTTCCAAAGCCTTGTCTTCTAAAGGTGGTCAAAAATTGTCTTTTCTACTTCTAGTTTCTGCAAATATTGCTACGGGATCATTAGTTTCTAGGTCTAACGTTTTTGCAAAAGATATATCGTCGGCTCTAAGAAAGGGGTTCGTGTTTAATTCATCTTTTAGGAGGGTAGGAATTGTAGGAATGCCATCGGCCCTCATGGACTCGAATTTCTTAATTTGTTGCCGTAAAGCTTCATTTTGAGGATCAATGCTCTGGGCGAATTTTGCATTTGACAATGTGTATTCATGACCACAGAAAATTTTTGTCGAACTCGGTAAAGACCGGAGTTTTTTGAGCGAGGTCCACATTTGCTCCATCGTTCCCTCAAATACTCTTCCACAACCAAGAGCGAAGAGCGTATCTCCGCAAAAGAGGGCGTCCGAGGCCTCGAACCAAACAGCTATGTGTCCATTGGTATGGCCTGGCGTTTCAAAAACCAAGCCTTCATGTCCGCCAATATCAATTGTATCGCCCTCTTTTATCATTTGGTGCATGTTTGGAATTCTAGATTCTTCTGATAAAGGGCCGATTAGTATTGGGTTATACCTTTCCAAAAGCTCCTGATTTCCACCTATATGATCGCCGTGATGGTGCGTATTCAAAATATGGGTAATTGTCCAGCCACGCGCATTGAGAACATCAATAACGGGCTTGGCCTCTGAGGGGTCCACTACAAGGGTTGTTTTATTTGAGCTGTCATGCGCTATATATACGTAGTTGTCTGAAAGCGCAGGAACGACAATAATCTCAAATGGTGGCATTGTTGATACTCCAATAATCTTTACATCTGAAAAAGATAACATCAATAAATGGGGGGCGCCAATAGTTAAGGTGCGTTCCTGGTGAGGATGGAACATGAAAATAGAGCATATAGAAGTCATCGAAATGGAGATGCCGTTTGATAAAGGTATATCCAAAAAGGATCAGGTAGGTTTTCTGAACTGGGGCAAACTAGATTTTTGTCTGGTTAAAGTAGAGACAAGCAGTGGCATTACAGGATGGGGTGACGCTTTCAGTTTCCAGTGCAGAAGGCCAGTCGCAGAGGCCCTGAAGCACATGGTGATTCCGCGTGTTATTGGTAAGGATGCACTGGATGTGGTCAATATCAATAGCGAACTTCAGCAGGCGCTTCACTTATTTGGTCGCTATGGTATTACGATGTTTGCTATATCTGGCTTGGATATAGCGCTCTGGGATATAGCTTCTAAGGCTGCTGGATTGCCGCTTTATCAGTTTTTGGGTGCATCTCGTATAAAGAATGTGCCAGCATACGCAAGTCTGTTTCGCTATGAAGATCCAGATTGTGTTGGCGACAGAGTAGATTTTGCTAAAAACTTAGGTTACGAAAAAATTAAGCTTCATGAGATTGGTATAGATGAGGTTAGGACCGCGCGTAACACTGCGGGTGAGAAAGCCCTTTTGATGGTTGATGTAAACTGCCCATGGACGCCTGAAGAGGCTCGGATAATGGCTTTGAAAATGAAACAATTTGATATTCATTGGCTGGAAGAGCCGATCAACCCGCCAGAGGATTTTGACTCATTAGCCAAACTAGCATCTGACACCGGTGTCCCCATCGCAGCCGGAGAGAATGCGTGTACGGCTTTTGAATTTAAAAAAATGATAAGGAGCGGAGCAGTTAGCTTCGTGCAACCAAGTGTAGCTAAAGTGGGAGGGATTACGGAGTTCAGAAAAATAGTAGCCTTGGCAGAAGTTTTTGGGACACAGCTTATGCCTCACTCGCCATACTTTGGTCCTGGATTTCTAGCAACACTTCATTTGGCTCAAAGCATTGCGAATCCAGGTTGGATAGAACGGATATTCATTGAGCCAGAGGCAGCATTATATCCAAGAGAAATTTTTGACCCAGTTGGGGGAAGCTTTAAAGTTTCGAATGGCATTGGACTTGGGTTTGAACCCGATTTGGACGTCGTAAAAACTTACCGACTTGATTAAGTGGCCTACAATTATTTGTTGAGTCAGGAGCCTTATGTATATAGACGCAGTTGATCTTGCCAAGTTCTATAGTACTGGTTTGGGGCAGGTTACCCGCCGCTTGATACGCCGCAAAATAAGGGCAATTTGGTCTAATACAAATGGGCTAACAATTTTGGGTTTTGGATATGCCACACCATTTCTGCGTCCCTTTCTTACAGAGGCTGATAATGTAATGGCATTAATGCCTGCGCAACAGGGTGGCACATACTGGCCGGTTGATGGTCTAAATAGAGTAGTTATTTCTGAAGATGATGAATTACCTTTTCAGGACTCATCGATCGATAGGCTGATTGTTGTACATAGTATGGAATGCACCGAACACTTAAGACCCATGCTCAAGGAAATTTGGCGTATATTGAGAGGTGATGGACGCTTGATTATAGTTGTTCCAAGCCGGAGTGGCGTTTGGGCGCGTACTGACCGTACCCCTTTTGGCTTTGGACAGCCATATTCTAGTTCTCAGCTGACCCGATTATTGCGAGATGGCATGTTTATTCCAGAGAAGATAGATAGGGCTTTATTCATACCTCCGTCAACAAGGAAGGTTGTGCTTAGATCTGCCAGTGGAATTGAAGATCTTGGTTCTCGCTGGTTAAAACATCTTGGAGGCGTGCTCATCGTTGAAGCTGCAAAACAAATTTATGCGGCAAGCCCGATCAAGAAAATCAGGAGCCGGGCAACTAGAATGATTCCGGCGTCTTCCGCGAGATTAACAAATTTGGATAAATACTAAGTGCTTATCTAAAAGATACTTAAGCTCTAAAGATTAGTTTTTGGGCTTTTAACTTAGAAAACTATTCAAAACTGTTATATATCTAAGTTCGGGCGCATCATGTTAGTCAAATCTGTCGATCATGAAAGATATATGACGCACGTGATAGACTTTATGTTAAAAAGTTGAGCGCTAGGGTCCTCATAAAGTAACTAGAGGCGGAGATTAAGTTTGAAAACACTTGAGGAATTAAGAGAAGAAATAGACGAAATTGATACGGAATTGCACGAGCTGTTAACGCGCCGCATTAAAATAGGCCAAGAGGTTGCAAAAGCAAAAAAAGTTAATTCCGGTTTTAATTTGCGCCCAGGAAGAGAAGCACAAATATTGAGAAAGCTTATTTCTCGGAACACACCACCCCTATCAGCTAATTCTATCTATAGAATTTGGCGTGAAATCTTGAGCGCCAATCTTAATCAACAAACTCAAATAAATGCTGCTGCTTATCTGCCGTCACGTGATTACTATGATCTTGCTCAAGATTACTGTGGATCGTCATCTAAAATTATTGAGTTTTCTATATTTCAAGAAGTATTAGATCAAATTACGAAGGGCGCAGCGCATATTGGTATGGTGCCTGGATTTTGGGATAACTTGGATGGTAGGTGTTGGGATAAATTTGTTGAAGTGTCTGAAGAAAATAATCTCAAAGTGATATCAGTGGTACCTATCATAAAAAGACAAGGTGTGACAAAATCACTGGCAATGATTGCTAAACAGAAAGCAGAAGAGACTGGCGATGACAGCAGTTTGTTTGCTATTAAAGGCGAGTCTGGTGAAGTCCACAACTATCTAATTGATTTGGGGCCTGACTGTAATTGGAAATTGGTAGTTGTGGATGGATATACTGAAAGCCTTAAAGTATCAGAGGGAGCGACGTGCCTGCATATTGGCAATTTCGCAAATGTAATATCAGCTTCTTAGCATTAATGACTTTTAGAGGTAAAAATGACTCAACCTAAACCAAGGCCAACGATAGCAGAAATGGTGCGCTACCAGCCTAACCTTGGGGCACCTGTGACAGATCGTGTTATCAGACTTTCAGCCAATGAAGGCGCATTTGGTCCTAGTCCGAAGGCATTAGCAGCCATGGAGGAGCAATCTAACCTTTTACATTGGTATCCAGAAGAGGAACCGGTAGAACTTGCGGAGAAAATTGCATCGAAATACGACCTAAACCCAGAGAACATGGTGTTTGGTTGTGGGTCAGATGAGTTGATTATGGCGATTTGTCAGGCATATCTGGATCCGGGTGACGAAGCCATCCATACGGAATATGGGTTCATAATGTATCCAATGTCAACGAAAGTGGCTGGTGGCAGTCCCGTACCCGCTCCTGATAATAATTTTAAGGTTGATGTGGATTCTATTTTAGATTGTGTCACCAGCCGAACGCGTGTTGTTTTCCTTGCCAACCCCAACAATCCCACTGGGTCGTATCTCTCGCGTAATGAAGTCGCGCGGCTTCACAGTAAACTACCTAAAGATGTACTACTAGTGATAGACGCAGCGTATTCTGAATTTGTTGTTCGTAATGATTATTCAAGCGGCGCAGAGTTGGTCGATAAGTATGAAAATGTAATAATGTTAAGGACGTTCTCTAAACTCTATTCGCTGGCAGGCTTGCGTTTGGGGTGGGGGTATGCAAAACCTCATATCCTTGATGCTCTTCATGTTGTCAAACAGCCTTTTGGAGCTAATAGAGCAGCCGTATCTGCTGCTTTAGCTTCTCTTGATGATCAGGAGTTTATTGATAAAGCAGTTGAGCATAATGAAAAATGGCGGACATGGACTGCTTCTAAATTTGAAGAGCTTGGTCTTATTTGCCTTCCAAGCATTACTAACTTTCTTATGGTGAAATTTCCAAATGACGATGGGAAAACAGCCAATAATGCAGGATCTTTTCTAGCCAGTAGAGGAATAATGACGCGTGGTATGAGTGGCTACGGTGCACCTGACTATCTAAGGCTTTCTATTGGAACAGAGGATGAGATGAAAATCGTTGTAAAAAATGTTGCAGAATTTCTGAGAGGAGAATGAATCTGTGACTGTTGACCCCGACACTCAAAGCACCTTTATTTTCCAAAGGATCACGATCATCGGAATTGGTTTGATTGGTTCTTCTTTTTCTCGCGCCCTAAAGTCAAAAGCAGGTTTAGTCCAAGAAATAATCGCAACTGACAGTGATAAAACCAACCTAGCTAAGGCCTCGGACTTAGGGATCGTGGACACCATTTGTGACGACATAAACGAAGCTGTTTCAAGATCCGACTGCGTCATTCTTTGCACACCCATTGGCACTTATGAAAAAATTGTTAAGCAGATCGCGCCGAGTTTGCCGGCCGGCTGTGTTCTAAGTGATGTGGGTTCGGTAAAGGCGCAGCCTATCGAAAAAATAATCCCATATATTCCCCACAATGTTCACTTGGTTCCAGGGCATCCAATAGCTGGAACAGAGAAATCAGGTCCAAAGGCCGGCTTTGAGAGTCTTTTTGAAGGGCGTTACTGGCTTTTAACACCTCTTAAAAATGTTGATCGGGATGCGGTTTCCAAAATGCGGAGACTATGTGAAGGAGTCGGAGCTATGGTAGAAGAAATGGATATCAATTATCATGATAAGGTACTGGCTATAACCTCACACTTGCCGCACCTTATAGCCTATACAATTGTTGGAACTGCAGATGATCTAGAGGATCAAACGCAAGCCGATGTCATCCGCTTTTCTGCATCAGGTTTTAGAGATTTTACTAGAATTGCTGGTTCTAATCCTGTCATGTGGCGGGATGTGTTTTTAAATAACCGCGAGGCAGTCTTAGAAATGTTGCAGAGATTTTCAGAGGATTTGTCACTTTTGCAAAGAGCAATAAGGTGGGGTGAAGGTGATGTGTTGGAGGCTCTTTTTACCCGCACTCGAGATATTAGGCGCGGGGTTATAGATGCTCGTCAGGATATACCTCCATCACCCAACGATGCTAAATAATTCAGTCATCATAAAAGGACCTAGCTGAAGTTTCCCCTTTTGCGCAGTTATAGGTATTTGGATTGATAGGTTGCCATCGCTGTTCATTTTTCTGGGTAATAAACTCAGTGCTAGCTGTATCATCAACCCCTCAGTTTTTGAAATGTCACCTGTTCCCATCTTTTCTTCAATAAATTCTTCAGCTCTATAAACCAAAACTGTTCCAGCACCTATCGGTTTCAATTCCTGGTCAAGACTTAATGTTCCTCTCATTTCGAGGCCGATAGTGGCTGTATCAACTTTCAGTTTATTGATCTCGATTGTTCCGCCATCATCGCGCCAATCCACAACGCTACTCACATTGCTCGTGTCCAAAAAACCGATTATGCTCATGCCTAAGTGAGCTTTTTTTATATCATTGAAATAATCCAACGGTGATGGCTTTAATCTTATTCCTTTTAGGTCTACAGAAACATCCATGGTGGGGTTTTGAGCTGGACTTTCGGGTTGTAAAGTTTGATTAAGAGTGATGACCATGTTACTGGCGACAGCATGATACCTCCGGTCTGTGTTGGTTGTAATTTCCCCCTGTTGAAGCAGTTCAACAGTTTCTAATTCGAAAACAAGCCGAGGCTTCCCAACAACAGCTTTATCAATAGTGATTTCAAGAGCATTCGATCGAAAGCGCCACGATATCTCTTTTTGTTGATTGATTGACGTTAGTGCCGCTCTTTCAGCATTTATATTGAGCGTGGTAGGATCTAATAGGGATACTCCGAACACAACGTCTGAAAATTGTAATGATAACTCGCCGTCCAGCAAAGATGTTGCTACCTGTAATCCTTCCGTGTGCCAAGAGATTGAAAAAGGAAACCCTGATCGACTTAGCTTTAATGGTATGGAAATTCTCTGCGGGCTTGCCGTTTCGATAAGCATCTTATTAATCCGATGAAAAGACCACTGACTGAGCATCAACCAAGTGATGCAATAGATCACAGGCAAACCAACAAACACTACAATAATGGCCAGCTGTTTTTTTTTTGAAATATTTAAGGGAGGTCTTATCATGGAATAAAAATCTAGATTTGTTGGATTGAATTTATACGCCTTTTCCTGCTTATTCGAATTTTCTTGGCTTGGCTTCCTGAAATTTTAAAAAATTTTAAATAATTCAATGTTAATATATGTCGTATATAAATTTAGCGAGAATCCGATTCTCTTTGAAGTATGGACTAGTTTTACGCTGTCATAAACAATTGGGAGACATTTTATGTTAGATGACCCGCCGATGTTGAAAGTTCGCAAGCCGGTTAGGCGCCCAACAGAAAAGCAGATTCAAGCTTTTGCAGGCGCCAATACTAGTAATGTTGCGGACTGTATGGATGGAAGAGGGGCTATGCACCACTCTATAANGNCACTCCAAATGAACTCCTCAACGTTTTGCGGGCCAGCACTGACATGTTTCGCTTACCCTGCTGATAATTTAGCAGTCATGGGAGCACTTCACTTATCTAAGCCCGGCGACGTCATCGTTTGTGCTAATGACGCTTTTGAAACTACGGCTGTTATCNGCGACTTGGTTTGTGGTATGATGAAAAATANGGGTGTTGCAGGCTTTGTCACAGATGGAATGGTAAGAGATCAGAGAGGAATTGAACCTTGGTCACTTCCCGTATTTTGTCGAGGTGTAAATCNTAATTCACCAGCTAAGACGGGACCGGGATCGGTCGGGCTGCCTATCCATATAGGGGGCATAACTGTTGAAACGGGTGATATTATAATCGGTGATATTGACGGTGTTGCGGTAGTACCCTCCAGTCGGATAGATGAAGTAATAACAAAACTGGCATCCCTGACGGCTGCGGAGGCTGTTTTTGAAGCGCGGGTAAAGTCTGGTATGTCGGAACCCGANTATATAGAAGAGTTAATGTCTTCAAGCAAAACGCTCTATGTAACTTAGGGGATACTAGCTTGGTAAATTTAATTTGAGGAATTAAATGAGTGAAGTNAAACAACTAGCCTACGCATTGGGCGCGCAAATTGAGGGGGTTAGTGTCAGTGAACCCTTAAGCGACGTGCAAACTGCATTCATAAAGAAAATATGGCACGAGCATCATATTGTTTTATTTAGAGAACAAAACGCCGAACCCCGTGAGATAATAGAATTTGCCGGTAATTTTGGTGACCTTGATGACCATGCGAGTACACCATATTATCGATTAGAAAATTTTTCTCAGCTGATGGAAATTACGACTAGGCCGATAAATGGGCGGCCATCAGAAACAAGAAACGTTGGACGGAACTGGCACTCAGATTATTCGTATACACAGAGGCCGGCTGCCGCATCAATGTTATTTTGTGTTGAGCCTGCGCCAGTAGGTGGGGATACAATGTTCTGTAATATGGTCAAGGCATACGAGACACTATCGAAACCAATGCAAAAGATAGTGGATGAACTCCATTCGGTCTACGATATCTCATTGACTGCAGGCCTATTCCAACGCGACCCAAAAGAAGTTGAGGAGACACGAAAATTAAATCCTCCCATAGCTCATCCGACAGTGCGAGTGCATCCTGAAAGTGGTAAAAAGGCCTTATATGTGAGTGAGAGGGTTTCGCACTTTCACGGGATGACTAGCGAGGAAAGTAAGCCGTTGATTGACTATCTTTGTTATCATGCAACGAGACCGGAAAATGTCTACAGGCATGTATGGAGAGCCGGGGACTTTCTTTGCTGGGATAATAGAACAACGATGCATGTGGCCTTAGCTGATTTCGATTTAACGCAAACTCGTCGTATGCTGAGAGCGACGCTCCTTGGGGAGCAGTCTGGATTTATCGTAAAGGGTTAGATAATCGGGCAGCGCAAGCCTTGCACAAGTTTGTTAAAATTTTCGAGGTCTTCATTGATTAGACCCTCTCTAATAAGAAAGTCTATGATAACTAAATTACAGTTGTATTTAAACGCATTCGGGCGATTTTTGATTGTTTCCATTACGGCCTCGACGGAAACTAAATCGAATTTTTCGACCTCGTTGTCGTTTGGTAAGGGGATAAAGGAGTTAGGAAGATACAGATCGTAGACATATAGAATTTTTCGTCGCAGGGTCGTTCCAGCTTGCATATTATAACTCACAAAGCCCTTTGGTTCACTTGCTTTCGCTAACTCTTCCGGAATTGAAGCTTCCTCATAACATTCCTTAATAACATTTTCTTGCCGCGTTATGTTACTTGGCTGTCCACCGGCAACCATATTGTCCAATTCACCTGGAAAAGTTGTCCGCTGATGGGAGCGGGTAGCAACCCACATTTTTTTATTTTCATGATCGTTGGTAACGCCATTCAGATGCACGCCTGTGTTTAAGATCCCAAAAAAATCAGCAGCTCCTCTATCAATTTCCATTAACGTTTCTCCGTTAATATTTTCTTTAACCGCATATTTTTCATTCAATTTACGGAGTTTGGGTTCTTCAGTTCTTAGTATTTCGAGCATCTCCTCTATAGCCATAGATCTGTCTTCGGGATTAACAAGGGCATCAGATAATGCAAAATGATCTGGCATCGACATAAAAAATTTTGGGAAAGCCTCGAGATATTTCGAGTGTTTTTTGTGCACATATCCGACTCTTTTATCAGAAATATGCCATGGTAGAAATTCCGTCAAATCATATTGATTGCAGCGGGAAATGTGAAAAAGAAAACCCATCTAAACCTCTATTTAACCAAATTCAATTTTATTTTATCTTGGCATTTGTCTTGCCGAAAGCCTAATCACAGCTATATCGTGTACGGATGGATACTCTGATAATCATATTACTCGCTATCTCAGTCGTTCTTGTCGTTGGCGCCTTGGTTGGCGGGCTGGTTGCTATGGCTCGCGGGGGCAAGTTAGGGCCTCAAAGATCAAATATGTTTATGCGCTACAGAATTTTGTTTCAAGGCATTGCTATACTGCTAGTCATAATATTGCTAGCTATAGCTAAAGATTAGTGAAGCGAGGGATAATTACATGGTCAAGTTGACTAAGATATACACTAGAGGTGGAGATGAAGGTTTTACCTCTTTGGGAAGTGGCGACAGGGTAGCAAAGTATTCGGATAGACCGGCTGCCTATGGGGCGGTCGATGAAGCAAACGCAGCCATTGGCCTAGCTCGTTTAGAGGCGCCAGGGACCGTCGATGAAGCTCTTGCACGTATTCAAAACGACCTCTTTGATTTGGGTGCGGATCTTTGCACACCGGAAGGAGGCGAAAGGAAGTCGGGGGCGCTGAGAATTTCCCAAAATCAAGTCGACCGGCTGGAAAATGAAATCGATCTGATGAATAAGAGTTTGCAGCCGCTTTCTTCATTCGTGTTGCCCGGGGGTACCCCGGTTGGGGCATTTCTTCATAATGCTCGAACAATAGTAAGGCGAGCCGAACGTCAAATTACGCTTCTTTCTTCAAAAGAGGAGGTTAATCCCGCAGCAATAAAATATATCAATAGGCTGTCGGATCATTTATTTGTTTTGTCAAGACACGTAAATGACAATGGTGCAAAGGACGTACTCTGGGTCCCTGGTAAGAACCGTTAGATCGTAAGCCGGGTGGATTTCGGCAATGCCCCTATATGAGCCCGTTTGTCTTGACATATTTGTCTGTCTCTCCTAGGTAGATGTGTGAAGGATTTTGATTTAAATCAGCGGGGTTGAGTTAGTTATGAAGATTCTTGTGCCAGTCAAACGGGTAATTGATTATAACGTAAAAGTGCGAGTAAAGGCCGATCAAACAGGCGTTGAACTGGCAAACGTTAAAATGTCGATGAACCCCTTCGACGAAATATCAGTTGAACAGGCAATAAGGCTTAAAGAAGCAGGGGTTTGCGAAGAAATAATAGCTGTTTCAGTCGGTGTTCAGCAATGCCAAGAAACTATAAGAACGGCGCTGGCAATGGGAGCAGATAGAGGAATACACGTCCTCCACGATGGAGATGTGGAACCATTAGCTGTAGCAAAAATTCTTAAAGAGTTGGCCAATAAAGAGGGGCCGACGCTCATCATTGTCGGCAAACAGGCTATCGACGATGACTCCAATCAGACAGGACAAATGTTGGCGGCGTTACTTGGTTGGGGACAAGCGACCTTTGTTTCGGATATCCAGGTTGAAGGAGAGCAAGTTAAGGCAACAAGAGAAGTTGATGGCGGACTAGAAACAATTTCGGTAAAGTTGCCTGCTGTTATTACGACAGACTTACGTCTGAATGAACCCAGATATGCTTCACTGCCAAATATTATGAAGGCTAAGAAAAAACCAATTGATCAAACCTCGCCGGCTGATCTTGGTGTAGACCCTTCCAAACGCCTAGAGATTCTGAAGGTCGCAGAGCCGCCACAACGAGAATCGGGAGTTAAGGTCGAGGATGTTGCCGACTTAGTTGATAAACTACGAAATACAGCAAAGGTAATTTAACATGACTATTTTGATAATTGCGGAACACGGTAATACGGAGCTTGGGCCCGCCACTTTAAATGCGGTAACAGCGGCTAAGGCCATTGGTGGTGAAATAGAGATATTAGTAGCGGGATCTGACTGTGACGTTGCAGCAAATGATGCCTCGAAAATAGAGGGTGTCACTAGAATTTTAGTCGCAGACTCGGATGAGTATGCCAATGCGCTGGCAGAAAACGTAGCAGCTTTAGTTAGTAAGATCGCTGAAAACTATAGTCATATACTGGCTACAGCGACCACCTCAGCGAAAAATATCATGCCCCGTGTTGCTGCGCTGAAAGATGTACAGCAGATCTCAGAGATCTCTGAAGTAATCGATGCTGAAACTTTTGTGCGGCCGATCTATGCAGGGAATGCAATGGCTACTGTAAAAACCTCGGACAGCATAAAAGTAATCACCGTTAGAGGCACGTCTTTTGAGGCAGCACAGGAAGACGGTGGCGGTGCATCGATAGAAAAGATCGATGCATCAGGGGATGCAGGGCTTAGCCAGTATATAGGATCTGAGCTCAGCGCTTCTGAACGTCCTGACTTGACATCGGCGCGTATCGTCGTGTCGGGAGGTCGTGGTATGCAGTCAGGAGAAAACTTTCCAATTATAGAAGCGGTAGCGGACAAACTTGGTGCAGCAGTTGGCGCATCTAGGGCAGCAGTCGATGCAGGCTATGTTCCAAACGATTATCAAGTTGGGCAAACTGGTAAGGTAGTTGCGCCTGATTTATATGTTGCAGTCGGTATATCTGGAGCTATTCAACATTTAGCAGGAATGAAGGATAGCAAGGTAATTGTGGCAATTAATAAGGACGAAGAAGCGCCGATTTTCCAAGTTGCGGATTTTGGTCTTGTTGCTGATTTATTTAAGGCTGTACCGGAACTGGATGACGAGCTCCAGAAAAACGGTTTCACGGGTTAATCAGATCCCTTAGAGCAGCAGAGGCTGGTGATGTGATGATAGGCAATGTTGGTATTGTTGGTGCTGGGCAGATGGGCAGTGGCATCGCACACGTAGTTTCACTTAGCGGACGAACGGTCCAGCTATTAGATTTAGATCAAGACCTCTTGCGGCGCAGTATCGACACAATAGAAAAAAATATGGCCCGCCAGGTGAGCAGAGGGAAAGTTACCGAAGAGGATGTGAAGTCCGCGCTCTCACGTATAGAAACTGGAACAGATTACTCAGGCTTTAAAAATAGCGATATCGTAATCGAAGCTGCGACTGAAAACGAAGATATAAAGCGTAAGATATTTCAAGAGATGGCAGGTTGCTTAAATGAACACACTCTCTTGGCAACAAATACATCGTCAATCTCAATCACACGCCTGGCTTCAACAACCGATAGGCCAGAAAAATTCATAGGAATGCATTTTTTTAATCCAGTTCCGGTAATGCAATTAGTGGAGTTGATAAAAGGGATTGCGACGAGTAAAGCGACGTTTGCATCCGTTAAAGAATTGTCGGAATCTCTTGGTAAAACAGTTGCAGAGGCAGAAGACTTCCCAGCTTTCATAGTCAACAGGATTCTGGTTCCGATGATTAATGAAGCTGTCTACGCTGTTTATGAGGGTGTTGGTACAATTAGTTCGGTTGATATAGGTTTGCGCCTCGGCGCTAATCACCCTATGGGTCCTCTTCAGCTAGCTGATTTTATCGGTCTTGATACTTGCTTATCCGTCATTCAGGTGATGCATGCGGGTCTGGCCGATCCAAAATATCGACCATGTCCTCTACTTGTTAAATACGTTGAGGCCGGTTGGTTAGGGCGAAAAACAGGAAAAGGGTTCTATGACTATAGTGGGGATGAACCTATCCCGACCAGGTAATGTGCTTTTAAAGGAAAATAGTTTGCAGCTCACTTTCTTGTTGCATTTATATAAAATATAATATAAATTAATAAAAAATGATTATAATCCTTTAGAAAGAAGGGTAAGTGATGACCAAAAAGGTTGCAGATAAAGCATTTGAGTTGCTGGCAAAAGCAGTCTCAGATTTAGAGGGTAATGAAAAAAAAGTCGCTGACGCGCTAATTGCCGAGTTAAGAGTTAACTCATTGGTGCTCGGAAACAGCCCAATCCAAGCAATTGCAAGCAAACCCCTTGAAAATACGCCATACTCGTTGTCGTTAGAGGCTCTCGAACGCGGTAATAACTCGCTACACTAAACGAAATAAGTGTTTGATTACCTAATTTCGTAGGTAAAAATTAACCAGCTCTACTGCGGATGGCGTGTCCCACTTGGCAGTACCCACCAGTTTGCCAACGACTTTTCCGGTGGGGCTAATGAGAAGTGTTGTCGGAATGCCGGTAAGACCTAATTCACGCATTAGGGATGCTTTCGGATCGCTTCCCGACTTAAGTGATGTTAGTCCTAATCTCTTCAAAAAGGGTTGAAATACTTTTGACCCACTGCGGTCGATAGACATCAATAACAACTTAAATTTCGAGTTATTAATTTTAGATTCAAGTTTGGCAAGAGAAGGTAATTCACTAATACAAGGAGCGCACCAAGTCGCCCAAAAATTTAAAAGGATCCAGTTGTTTTTAAACTCATGAAGAGTAACTTCTTTACCACTCGGATCGATGAAAGGAGTTGAAGGGCTCTCGATGGATGGATTATTTTCTGTGAACTTGCTCATATCTCCAGATTTTGGTGGCTTTGCATGGGCAACCTCCGCTACTACTATGAGTGTGAGCACGAGAACTATTAGTCTGTGAGACAGTGTTAAGAAAAAATTTTGAACCTGCATCAGAAAGCCCCCTGAAATGGAAAAAAAGACTAAAGATATAGATAGAAAAAATAAAGAAAAAGGTAAGTCTCAGGTAAGTTCTGTGTGGGGTGGTCGATTTACTGGTGTCCCCTCTGACATTATGGAAAAAATAAATCCTTCAATAGACTTCGATAAACGTTTTTTCGTTCAAGATATAGAGGGCTCGAGAGTTCATGCAGAGATGCTTGGAAAGCAAGGAATTATTTCAGTAAAAGAGAGCGAAGAAATAATTGAAGGTCTTAACCAGATTGAAAAAGAAATACGCGAAGGCAACTTTCAGTTTAGGAGAGACTTAGAAGATATACACATGAATGTCGAGGCGCGATTAACTACTTTAATAGGAGAAACTGGGGGTAGATTACACACGGCGCGCTCTAGGAATGATCAGGTTGCAACCGACTTTAAAATGTGGGTCAGGGACAAGATAGATTATTTGATCGAGGCAATGAGCCTACTACAAAAAGCTTTAATCAACAAAGCAGATGAGAATAGTGACGTGATCATGCCAGGTTTCACACATCTTCAAGTGGCGCAGCCTGTAACTTTTGGCCATCACCTGCTAGCCTATGTTGAGATGTTCGGTAGGGACCGGGGACGCTTTGCAGACTGTAGGAGCAGGTTGAATGAGTGTCCTTTAGGATCTGCTGCGTTAGCAGGCACTTCGTTTGAAATTGATCGCGATTTTACGGCTCATAAACTGGGTTTTGATCGGCCAACAGCAAATTCTTTAGACGCAGTATCCGATAGGGACTTTGCATTAGAATTTCTATCAGCTGCATCAATTTGCGTCGTTCATTTATCGCGTTTTTCTGAAGAAATTATTAATTGGAATAGTGCTCAGTTTGATTTTATCGGTTTGTCCGACGCATTCACTACTGGCAGCTCTATAATGCCGCAAAAGCGTAATCCGGATGCGGCAGAGCTAGTAAGAGGAAAAACTGGAAGGGTCGTCGGCGCACTAAATTCACTGCTCGTAATGATGAAGGGACTACCTCTTGCTTTCTTTAAGGATATGCAGGAAGACAAGGAGCCCTTATTTGATGCAGCAGACACATTAGAGGTGTGTCTTTATGCATGCATTGGGATAGTTGAGGATATGAAACCAAATGTAGAAAATATGCTTGCGGCATCTGATCAAGGGTTTTCGACAGCTACTGATCTAGCAGATTGGTTGGTTCGCGTACTAGGACTCCCATTTCGTAGAGCACATCATATTACGGGTGAGATTGTTAAACTGGCAGAGCAAAAAAAATGTAGGTTGGTTGATTTAAATATAGAAGATCTCCAAGATATCGAGTCGTCCATAAACGACGATGTGTTCGACGTATTGGATCCCGTGAAATCTATTTCTAGTCGCGTCAGTTTCGGAGGAACCGCACCAGTCAACGTAGCTAAGGCAGTTACCAAGGCACGGAAACGATTTCTTTAGCTGTAAGGATGTTTTAATGACAAGAAAATGTGCCAGTTTTTGTTTTATCTGGTTAACAATACTATCTTTTTCCTTTCTTTCACTTGGCAGTTGTGGAAAAAGAGGGGCACCTAAGCCATTGGGCTCAAACGAAAGTTATAACTTTAAAAAATATCCAACGCATTAATTTAAATAAGTTTGGGAAAATTGAGTGATTAACTATAAAAACGGGAACTTAACTGTTGAAAGTGTTGACGTTACCAAAATAGTGAGCGAAGTCGGAACGCCGTTCTACTGTTACTCGTATAATAAAATATTAGATCAGTACAGGGGGCTTGCTGCTGCGTTATCATCGTCGAAAATTTCAATTTATTTTGCGGTTAAGGCTAATTCTAATTTAAGCATAATTAAAGCACTGGCAAAAGAAGGTGCTGGCGCCGACGTGGTCTCGCTGGGTGAGTTTAAAAGGTGCTTGCTGGCTGGTGTTGACCCCAAAAAGATCGTTTTTTCTGGCGTGGGAAAGACAACAGAGGAGATAGTAGAGGCTTTAAATAACGATATATTCCAAATAAATGTAGAGTCAGAGGCGGAGTTAATAAATATCAATGAGATAGCAAAGTCTCTTGGGAAAGTTGCTACGATAGGCCTTAGGGTGAATCCTGATGTGGATGCCAAAACCCACGAGAAAATAACGACAGGTAAGAAGGAAAACAAGTTTGGGATTGATTTGAAGGATGCGCCATTATTTTTTTCTAAAGCATCCACCCTTTCTAATGTATCCATGAAAAGTTTGGCAGTTCATATAGGGTCTCAACTTTTAGAACTTTCTCCATATAAGTCGGCGTATGAAAAAATAGCGGAAATGACACAGTATCTTAGATCAACAGGTCATGAAATTTCGCATTTGGATTTGGGTGGGGGCTTGGGTATTCCTTATTCAGATGAAAGCCTTGCCGATTTGAATGCTTATAACCAAATCATCTCGGAGACGGTAGGGGATTTGGATTGCAAGTTGAGTATTGAACCAGGCCGATATTTAGTTGGTGAAGCAGGAATACTGATTACTCGGGTGATTTATATCAAACAAGGTGAGCAGAAGAAATTTGTGATCGTGGACGGCGCAATGAATGATCTCATTCGACCCACACTCTACGATGGCTTTCATGCTATTGTAGCAGTAACGGAAAAAAATCTATCTTCTCAAAAAAGCTTGTGTGACGTGGTGGGGCCTATTTGTGAGAGTGGTGATTATTTTGCGAAAGATCGAATGTTGCCTGAGGTTAGCCAAAATGACCTTCTGGCTATAACGTGTTCGGGAGCTTACGGAGCTGTAATGGCGTCTAATTATAACAGTCGACCATTAATTCCAGAAGTTTTGGTTAGTAATGACGTGTTTTCTGTCATAAGAGAACGTCAGGCTTTTGAAAAAATAATACAAGATGAAAAACTCGCCGCTTGGTTACAGTAATATTTAGGCCCCGCGAATAGGTAAAAAATTGAATCGAATAACTGTAAATCCCAATTCATCTTCCTCTTTTTGTGCTGAAATTGTTCTCATCAGTAACCAGAGTCGCCGCCGCGGTCCTGATCTGAAAACGTGACTAGTAATTTTACAGTGTTCTCACCTGGAAACGGCTTTTGGAATTCAAATTTTATGGTTTCATCGGGTAAAAGTGTCTTTGCTTCTGGAGTGAAGAACTCAGTTTGCAATTCGCGTCCTGTTGCGTCTATTTCTGTCCCTTGAATTATTGGAACTGCTTGCACCATTTCTGTCGGATTATAGATCTCTCCTTGGACAAGCAAAATTTCCATAAATTGTTCGTTGTTTCTCCAAGCACCAATATTTTTTAAAACAAGATTTTCTCCCTTAACCGGAACATGGAGTCCTACGGCATCATATAAAATTGCAATTGGGGGGTATTGTTTTACGGCTTCAGCACGCCAATTAAGACCCGCTGAAATCGCAAGGACAAGCACCGCAAAAATTGTTATTGGCACCCATGGTAGATTTAGTCGCTTCTTTCGAGAAGTTTCAATAATTTCTTCTGAAGATGGAATGGGAATATCGCCTGTAAGCTCAATTTCAGTTTCTAGAGGATCAGGTAACTCTTCCGCTTCATCTTTGAAGGCGAGTTCGTTGTTCACCGCTATTGGTAATTGATGCCATTTGTGCTGGCACTGACTACACCGAAGCTTTCTCCCTTCCTCTGGGATGGCATCGTCGGGCACATCGAAATGGGCTGAGCAATTAGGGCAGGCTATACGCATTAAATTAATCGTCCTTGGATGAAAGCCAATTTAGAACCAGTTTTTGTTACCCCTGGGTAAATGATAATTTAAAAATTTTCAAAAGAAAAATAGTAGGTAATGATCATAAAATCGCTTATCTTTTTCCCATTACGTTTATGGGTTGTCTTCATATTCTATTTGAAAAGATTAGAAAAGAATAGTTAGGAATTTTTATTCATATGGTTCGGTTTGAAAATGTCGAGATAAGATATCGGGGGAAAGAAGCCATTCTCACCGATGTAAGTTTTGACTTGGGCGAAGGTAATTTTCACTTCTTGACGGGCAAGAGTGGGGCGGGAAAGTCATCTCTGCTTAAAGCGATTTACCTGGGGATTTTTCCGTCAAAAGGAAAGATAAATTTATTTGGCCGTGATACTTCATCAATTACAAAAAAAGAAATCCCAGAAATAAGGCGCAGGATGGGAATAGTTTTTCAGGATTTCCGATTAATAAATAACTTGTCTGTTCGAGAGAATGTAGCGCTCCCATTGAGGATTTTTGACACCAAAGGTTCCATTATACGACGCCATGTCCCGGAATTGTTAGAGTGGGTGGGGTTGGGTGATCATTTAGATGATTTACCTACGTCCTTATCCGGAGGACAGCAACAGCGAGTAGCAATAGCGAGAGCTGTTATAGCTCGGCCAGTACTTTTATTGGCGGACGAACCAACTGGTAATGTTGATGACACTATAGCGGACCGATTATTATATCTCTTTAAAGAGTTGCATCGAACTGGAACGAATATTCTGATTGCGACCCATAATGAAAACTTACTACAAAAATTCGATTATCCAGTCCTGCGTATAGAAGATAGAAAACTTTCATTAAGTGATTAGGGGTTTCTTATCCGGAGGAAATATTTTTGCTACTCATATTTATATGGAAAAGGCGGGCATTGGAAAGGTCATATTATGAGAATATTTAAGCTCGCCGGGTCAAATTTCTTTTTAGGCTGGATAATGACTTCTATGATTTATTTGGCGCTTCTAGCAGTCCTTTTTAGTACTGTATCAACATTGTCTTTTGATAAATGGAGAAGCGCTACGCGAGACCTGGTTACAATTCATGTCCCAAACCCTACCGAAAGAATTGCTAACGGTGCTGGTGTTACACGTCTAGATGATACATTGAAAATTTTGCGCGCATTCCCTGACATTGAAAGTGTTACAGTTTTAGAAAAAAATGACATTGAAAGATTAATTAACCCATTGGTAGAAAGAGATATTTTAAAAAACATTCTACTGCCTGCATTAATCGAAATAAGGTTAAGCAGAAATGATATTTTGCCCGACCTCAATACTTCTCTTAAAAGTTTATCAACAGAAATATTTATAGAAAGTCATGCAGAGTTATTTTTACCAGACGCAAAGACATTCAGTGGAGCTAAAAAATTATTTTCCGTAATAGTCAGCCTAACACTGTTTGTCGCTATGATTTCCGTAATCTTCGCAGTTCATTCAGGGTTGGCAATCAACAGGGAAACAATCCAAGTGATGCATTTGATTGGTGCTAAAAATGGTTTTATAGCCAGAACTTTTCAAAAGCATGTGCTGACGGTTTTAGGTTTTTCTAGTGCTTGTGGGATGGCTTTGGCCATGGGAACATTTTTTATATTAGATAGATTACTTAAAGTTGCTTTTTTTGGTGATGTAGAGATAGATATTTTTAAGCAAATAAATCTTTTGGATTGGATAATCTTTATGTTAGTCCCTGTTTCCTACGCTCTGATGGGAATTATCGTGGCTGGGGTTTCGGTATTAATCCTTCTTAGGAAGCAAAGTTAATAATTTTGGGAATGAATGGAAAACGCTTTCTTTAATTTTAAAGTTATCCAACGCTCATTGGTTATACTTTTTTTGCTTTTAATATTTTTATGGGTTATCGGCTTTGCGAATTTCTTGAGGTCAATCCCAATTCAAACGCTCGGCGAAATTGTAAAGAGTGATGCTATCATTGTATTAACTGGTGGCTCAAGAAGATTAGAAGTTGGGATCACATTGTTGGAAAACGATAAAGCAGATTTATTATTTGTGTCTGGAGTCAATGAAAAGGTAACCAGGTCAGATATTTTGAATTTGCTGGATGGAGGCAAATTACCTAAGAGTACCAAGTTCTTTGATTGTTGCATCACGCTTGGCTATACAGCTGAGGATACGAGAGGAAATGCTAGGGAAAGTCTTCAATGGGTGCGCGATAATAGCTTGAGTTCTATCATTCTTGTGACAAGTAACTACCATATGCAGAGAGCGTACTTGGAGTTTAAACTGCAAAACCCTAATATGAAAATCACTCAATATCCTGTTTCCAATGGCGAATTTCGGCTGTCGAGCTGGCTGAGTAATTCTAAAAGATTCGTTTTATTATTTTTGGAATTCCACAAATTAATTTTGACAAATCTGCGTGCATACTGTTGTTATCCGTAGCCAACTACGAATACTCATCTTAAAGCACACGGTGTTAACACAAATTTGTTCGGCGTAATAACAGCGAGAAAGCAAAAAGTCATTTTGGTCTGGATCAATGGAACTCAATTCACAAATTTCCCAATGGATATGGAACAGCAAATATAGATTCTTCGGTGCAGATGGGAACGCTATTGATTCAAGTATTGAGGATACATGGAGGCGTATAGCGGAAACTGTCGCTTCAGTTGAAAAAGAGCCTAAAAAATGGGACCAAAAATTTTATGATGCGCTGAAAGAATTTAAATTTCTGCCAGCGGGTAGAATAATTGCCGGAGCAGGAACGGGGCGTTCTGTTACGCTATTCAATTGCTTTGTTATGGGTGATATTCCCGATGATATGGCAGGAATATTTACTGCAGTTAAAGAAGCTGCTCTAACTCTTCAGCAAGGTGGTGGCATCGGTTATAACTTTTCTACTCTCAGACCGAAAGGAGCGCCGGTAGTCGGAGTAGGTGCTGACGCTTCCGGCCCGCTTTCTTTTATGGATGTTTGGGACTCGATGTGCCGAACTATAATGAGTGCAGGGTCCCGCCGGGGCGCGATGATGGCCACGTTGCGTTGTGATCATCCGGACATAGAGGATTTCGTGGAAGCGAAGAAAGACCCGTCCCGGCTGAGGATGTTCAACTTGTCTGTACTGATAACTGACAAATTTATGGAAGCCGTCTCCGGAGGAAAAAACTGGGATTTGAAGTTTGAGGGAAGAGTATATAAGACAATAGCGGCGAGTGAGTTGTGGAATAAAATTATGAAATCCACTTATGAATTTGCTGAACCTGGCGTGATTTTTATCGATCGCATCAATAAGCAAAATAACTTAGCTTATTGTGAAAAAATTTCTGCTACAAACCCATGCGGAGAGCAACCCTTGCCGGCATATGGTGCCTGCCTACTAGGCTCGATAAACCTTGCAAAATTGATCAATAAGCCATTTGAAAAATGCGCCTCAATGGACCTGATGGCATTAAGGGAGTTAACGGAGACAGCTGTCCGAATGTTGGACAATGTTATCGATATTTCCCGATACCCCATCGATCAGCAGAGAGAAGAAGCAGTAAGTAAACGTCGGATAGGGCTTGGGATAACAGGTTTAGCCGATGCACTAATAATGTGCGGAGTCAGATACGGTTCGGAAGGAGCGGTGAATTTGACAAAAAATTGGTTGAGAGTTTTAAGGGATAGCGCTTATAGGTGCTCTATAGACTTGGCAAAGGAAAAAGGTTCATTCCCATTGTTTGTTAAAGAAAAGTTCATAGAGAATCATAATGTAAAAAAACTTCCTGAAGACCTGAGGGCTGGCATATACAGCTATGGTTTAAGAAATGCTTTGCTTACGTCAATCGCGCCAACTGGAACAATATCTCTGTTAGCTGATAATGTTTCGTCCGGTCTAGAACCAGTTTTTGCGTTTAAATATAATAGGAAAGTTCTTCAATCTGATGGTTCTAGTTTTATAGAGCCAGTCAGTGACTATGCACTTGCGCTATTTGAAAAATTAAAAGGTAAAGGTGAAAATAAAACACAAGCATTTGTTGATGCACAGACGCTTCAACCAAACGACCATTTAGTGATGCAGGCAGCTGTTCAGGAGTATATTGATAGTTCGATTTCCAAAACTATAAATTGCCCAGAAAATATAGAATTTGAAACTTTCAAGGCAGTTTATAAATCTGCGTATGACTTAGGATGTAAAGGTTGTACTACTTATCGGCCAAACGATATTACGGGCTCTGTGTTGTCTGTAGACAAAGGTGAACATAAGAGTGATAAGGAATTATTCCCAAAAGAAAAAAGTGAGGAGCACGAAAGTATTGATGACAAGCCACTTGTCCCTTTAGAAAGACCAGAGCAGCTAGATGGTAAAACTTATAAAATTAAATGGCCGGAAAGTGATCATGCAATATACATCACTATGAATGATATTATGCAAGATGGTAAACGACGGCCGTTTGAAATATTTATCAACTCAAAAAACATGGAACACTTTGCGTGGACAGTGGCACTTACAAGAATGATCAGTGCTGTCTTTAGGCGAGGGGGCGAGATCTCTTTCGTGGTGGAGGAGTTAAAAGCGGTGTTTGATCCTAGAGGAGGCGCTTGGATGGAGCGTCGATATGTCCCTTCGCTATTGGCGGCAATAGGAGAAGTAATTGAAAAGCATATGATTGAAATAGGTTTTATACCAAGCGAGGGATCGTCTAGTAAAAAGGTTGAACGTGGTGAAAATATCCTAGATTTTCATAGGGAAAAAGGGAAGTCTTGCCCCAGTTGTGGTTCCTTCGGGATACTTCGCCAGGAAGGATGTGATGTATGTACGACGTGTGGGCATTCAAAATGCGGTTAGTTATGTAACGTTCGTCAGGTATTCTTACGAGCTTGATGCAATTTATTCCGGTTGAGGTACCGATGCCGCTGTTAGAATTTGCTCTTGGCGATTGGCCAATTTACTGGGGTCGAAATCGTTTATTAGGTCTTGAAAAATTTTATACCAGTTTACCTCGGCTTTTAAGTGTAAAAAAACAGAGCCCAATCCGATGGCTGCCCTATCCATCAGCACGAACTCTCTAGGTGGTTTTACGCCATTTAAACGGCGCAGCTCTCGATGCACTTTCTGGACAACTTCCCGACCATAAGCCCCACTATTTGTATCCTGTATACTTCTAATTTTGTCTTCCATTAGAGGTGCGTAGACGAAACGGGCCCATTGATTTAAAACATTTATAGTTTCCATGTCGAGGTTTTCAAAGCCCCAGGTCTTGTAGGCTTCAACAGCTAATTCTTCGTTTTCGTCTCTTAACCCATGGTAAAGGTCAATTACCCCTTTGACGAAACTTGCAGGAAAGACGCGAATACATCCAAAGTCCATGAGATTCACATCCCCTTCTTCGGTAATCGAATAATTACCTAGGTGGGGATCACCGTGTATTATCCCATACAAATAAAACGGAATGTACCAAGCTCTGAACATATTTATTGCGACGCGGTTCCGGGCTTCTTGATTTTCGTTTGTCGCTATATAGTTCAAGAGAGATGACCCCTTCAGCCAGCTCATTGTGATCAGCCGTTCGGTGGAGAGATCTTCGTAAAAGTTTGGAACATTAACGTTTGGTTCATTTTCCAGCATCATCTTGTACAAGGTCATATTACGTCCTTCGCGTAGGTAGTCGAGTTCCTCGCGAATTCTAGCGGACAGTTCTTTGTAGATTTCTGATGCTTTTATCGCGCTATCGTAGCGCTCATAAAGTGACATTGCTATTCTCAACTGTCGCAAATCTGCTTCAACCGCCGAGCTCATATCAGGATATTGTAATTTGCATGCAAGCTCAGTTCCATCCAAACTATTGGCTCTATGAACTTGGCCAAGCGATGCTGCCGCAACTGAGTTTTCGTCAAAATAGGAAAATCGACTTTTCCAATCATTTCCCAATTCGCCGGTCATTCGCCGCTTTACAAATAGTCGGCCCATGCTTGGAGCATTGGATTGCAGTTGCTGCAATTCTTTAACGTACTCCTCTGGTAGTGCGTCAGGAATAGTGGCTAAAATTTGCGCGACTTTCATTACTGGGCCTTTTAGGTTGCCTAGTGCCGATTTTAATTCAGAAGGCATTTGCTGCTTGCCCAAATCTAGACCAAGATACCTCTGGCCGGCTGCTCGCGCTGCAAGACCGCCGACGGCGCCTGTTACTTTTGCATAACGTCTTAGACGCCCCGAAAACGAATTTTTATCTTCCTGTTCCATAATATTTAAAATAGGTTAATTTTGTGGGATGGAAAGTATAAAAGTTGCCTCTCTCTATTTTTGCCATGGTGAAGTTTCTAGGCAATAATCTCGAACAATTTGAGCTACTCTAATTCGATAGCCCGCAAAAAGATGTTCTCTTCCCTCTTTTTGTGTGGATTGGTGCTCGAGTTGGTCTCTCCAAACTTTTATTGACTCTTCATCTCTCCAAGTCGACATTGATAATATTTTTTGGGGATTATTTAGACTTTGAAAACGCTCTATTGAAATAAAACCATCAACTTTTGACAATTCTTGTCTGAGTTGCGCGGCTAGGTCTAAATACCTTTCTTTACCGCTTTCATAAGGCTCCACCTCGAATATTACGACGTACAACTACAAATCCCTGTTGAATAATTCACTAGCACTTATCTTTATTTTTTACTGTTTGTTAATTTTACAATTAAAATTGAAATCCTACACTTTTTTTCACACTACGGGAGTTAAAATATCGAAAGTCAGCAGCGGCTAGTTTAACTAATCTTGATCCAACTCATCTATGAGGTTTTCAATTAATGATAGTCCTTTTCGCCAGAAATTTGGATCGGAGGCATCTAGTTCAAATGGTGCAAGTAACTCCTTATGCCTTAAAGTACCGCCGGCTTTAAGCATGTCGATATATTTTTCAGAGAATTCTGAACTGTGCTCTTTAAAAACAGCGTACAAAGAATTTACTAAGCAATCGCCAAACGCATAGGCGTAAACGTAGAAAGGGGAGTGAATGAAGTGCGGTATATACGTCCAGAAAACGCTGTAATCGTCGCTCAACTTTATCGCTGGCCCTAAACTTTTTTCCTGTATATTCATCCATATATTCCCGATCTCTTCTGGGGATAATTCGCCAGAACGTCTTTTAGCATGGACGCTGCTCTCAAATTCATGAAAAGCGACCTGCCTTACGACCGTGTTCAACATATCTTCTACTTTTGATGCGATCATAATTTTGCGTTTCGTATGATCATTCTTATTTCTTTCCAGCAGGGATTGAAACGTTAGCATCTCTCCAAAAACTGACGCAGTTTCGGCCAAAGTAAGGGGAGTATCCGCCATCAGGCATCCTTGTCGAGAAGCTAGAACTTGATGCACTCCATGTCCAAGTTCGTGTGCAAGTGTCATTACGTCTCGAAGCTTCCCCTGATAGTTTAGTAAAATGAAAGGATTTGAGCTGGGGACGGTTGGATGAGAAAATGCACCAGAGGCCTTCCCGGGCCTCGTGGGAGCGTCTATCCAGTGCCTATCAAAAAACTGCTGGCCGATATCTGCTAATGCTGGTGAGAACCCCTTATAGGCGTCTAGCACTATTTCCTTAGCTTCAGACCAATCTATAATTGTATCGTCATTTTCTGGAAGTGGTGCGTTTCTGTCCCAATAATTCAATTTTTCAACTCCCATCCATTTCGCCTTAAGCTTGTAATAGCGATGCGAGAGTGTTTTATAATTTGATGTAACGGTTTCGACTAAGGCGTCTACGACGTCATCTTCAACATGGTTAACTCGATTCCGGGCAGATACCGGGCTATTGTAATTTCGCCAATTATCTTCAATAGCTTTATCTTTGGCTAATGTATTCGTAATGAGCGAGAATAATCTGACGTTATCATTTAAAACTTTAGATATTTCCGTGGCTGCGACTTTTCGGATGTTAGCACGCTTATCAGATAGTTTGTCGAGTGCTTCTGCCATATTTGATTCGGTATCACTAATCGAAAATCTTAGCTCGGCAATTTTTTCATCAAAAAGTCGCGTCCAGGCGGCGCGGCCGCTGATATTCTTCTCGAGAAAAAGCTTTTCAAGTTTGTCGTCAAGTTGGTGAGGCTGGAAAACTCGTAGATCTCTGATCCATGGATAGTAATGATTAAGTTCAGGTGATTTTAACTTGTCTTTTAGTTCGGCGCCCGAAAGAGAATTTAGCTCAAGATTGAAGAATAAAAGGTGGCTACTTATCTCTGTTACCTTTTCGTGTATCGATTGATGAAAGTTCGAAATCTCACTATCTAACATGTCGCCCGCATAAATCAGTTGAGCAAAGGACATTAACCGTCCTAATGTTTCCTCGATTTTTTCATATTCTATAATGCTGTGCGCGAGTTGCGGCCCTGTGAGCTGAGAAACGTTGTCTTTATATTTAATTTCAAATGAAGTTGCTTTCTCGGCAACTTTTTCCAAGTCTTGCTTTAGTTCACTTGATCGCATGCCCGGATATAAAGAACTAAGGTCCCATACCGGTAAATCCTTTGAAATTGATATTTCGGAATGTTCCATGGCTAATTCCATTATGTTTTAATATTGAGTGCGTGCTACGTCGAATGCTATTAGTGGCGATACCTGGTCTTGTTGACCCGTACTAAGTGATATTGGGGGCTTGCTATGAATTACAAGGCACTTAACAATCTAGCAACGATGTTTTTTGACTCCGCGGAACAATTTCCCAAGAAACCCTTTTTATGGGCTAAAAGGAACGGGAAATACATATCGGGTTCATATTCTGAGACAAAGAATAAGGTCCAATTGCTAGCAGATAGTTTACACCAGCTGGGAGTAGAAAAGGGAGATAGGGTTGTTGTTGTTTCTGAAAACCGGCCAGAATGGGTAATCGCAGACCTAGCAATTATCTCACTTGGTGGAATTACTGT
>NZGS01000137.1 GCA_002690995.1 Rhodospirillaceae bacterium | reverse complement strand
ACCACTATGGTGTTTTGGCAAAGTTGCGATTTCTCTAGTAAGCTTAAATCTGATCTAGATATTCAAAGGAATTATCCTAGCCTGAAAACCTAAACCTATTTAAGGCTGCTACGGGCCGCTGCCCCTGGTAGCAAGAGATGCAAAAAAAATCTCACATACCAGAGACAACTACTCACAGGGAAGAACTATTTAGATTAACTTTCGTTTGTTACCGAAAGGTTTCGGTTAGAAAAACTTTTTGTTTATTTTAACTTCAGACCCTCTCAAAAAGAACTACCTCATTGTGAATTCTTTATCCCAGGTCTCGTAATCTGGAGACCCCTCAATTCTCAGTGGGCCTTCATACCCGAACTCTATCATATGAATTGTGGTAGAATGCTGATCAAAAAAGATCACAGCATAAGCTTGCGGTAGATCAGAAGCTGTAAGAAGCGTGGTTTCTTTAAAATTAGCAAAGCCAGCATGATTCGTGCCTCGTGGAGCGAAAACGGGCACTCCGTAGAAAGTCCCCGACAAAGGTATATGGCAATGCCCAAAAAAAATGTTCGACACCTTCTGTTGGTGTTTTTTTATCACGGACCCAAACAGCTCTCTATTCTGTAGCATGATTTGATCTGTTGGACCTACGTGCGTGGGGATCGGATTGTGATGCATGAACAAGGACACGGGTCCTTTTGCTTCATCGAGGGCTTTTTGCAACCATTCACACCTTTTGGAACAATAGAAGCCTGCATGGGTTTCAGGGCCCCATGTGTCTAGTATTATACCTACTCCCTTCGACAACTGAAAAACCTTTTGGGCATGTCCATTTTGATCTTCATATTCAGGAAATATATCTAAAAAAGTCGCCCGATCATCATGATTTCCAATAGCAAGATGCACTGATATAGGAAGCTTTTCAATGATTTCTCGTAGGACTTCATAATCTGTTTTTTCACCCCAGTCAGAAAGATCTCCTGTAATTATAATCGCTTCTGCATCTGGGTGGTTAGTTAGCGCATGCTCCAATGCTCTTGTGAAATTAATGTAGGGATCTCTGCCTCCAATAGTTTTCCCACTTGAGGTCAAGTGGATGTCGGTCATTTGTATTAATTTCATGTCTCTTCCTATAGATATTTGAAAATACATCAGGATATTAAATAGGGTCGATGGGAAAAGAGTCTGGAGCATTACATTTTAGTAGTAAGTAATGTTGCAATTAGATGATATTTTAGGAAACACGCAACGATCAACACAACGGGTAACGCATTCGCAATAAAAACTTAATAAAAGAGAATCACTTCCGTAATGCATCTGTCCGAGTCAGACATTAACCCTTAATCTATAACTTTTATGGGATGATATTTATGTCTGATAAATTACTAGCGGTTCGAACTCGGGTTGCGGCAGTCGTTACAGTTCTTTTGGCTACTTCAGGTTGCGCGTTGCAAATGGATAGCGACGCCTTGAAATCACAACTGGATAGCTTGGAAGAGAAAGTAAATACAGCTCTGCAAAACTCAGCGTCGGCTAAAATCGATGCATCCACAGCTTTACACTTGATGCAGAAAAAGTAAGTAAACTCCGTCTAAGTACGGACGTTAATTTATTAGAAACGTGGCGTGTTTGGCGGTACGCAATAACGCTAGTTATTTGGTGGCGGATATAACCGCACGGTTATCGCCAATCAAGTAAACA
This sequence comes from Rhodospirillaceae bacterium, assembly GCA_002690995.1. Classification (GTDB taxonomy): domain Bacteria; phylum Pseudomonadota; class Alphaproteobacteria; order Thalassobaculales; family Thalassobaculaceae. The sequence goes on along the minus strand of NZGS01000137.1, from coordinate 18,266 downwards.
TGAAATAAAATTTTTATAAATAATTAAAGTCTAGCGGGCATTTTTCGCTACCTTTCGACTGGCGATCACGAAGTCGCATGCAAGTTGATTTATATGGAAATCAATTATGAAACAGCTGACATAAAATTATGTAGGGGTTCTTGTTATTGATTAGCATATAACAGAAAATAGAAATTATGAGGTAGATCGACTTAACTTAGTTTACTGTAAAACGGTGGACAATGAAAGTTATCAATTAAAGGCCTGATTAGTCTATGGTGATACTTAAAAAAAAACTAGATCTTTGGCTTCTTAGACATGCAAAGTCTAGCTGGAGTGATCCAGCTTTACCTGATATTGACCGGCCATTGAATAATCGAGGCCGAAATGCGGCGGTTACGGTGTCCAAATTTCTTAACCAACTAGGGTTTAAGGCAGATCTGGCTCTCTGTTCTCCGTCGAATAGAACTCAAACGACCTTAAATATATTAAACTGTAATCTAGTAACTCCGGTGCCTAAGAAAATTTGCACTGCCATATATGAAGCAAGTGTTGAAGGCCTCATTAAAATTTTGTCAAATGTTCCCCAGTCTAATGAAAGCGTTCTATTGGTGGGCCATAATCCCAGTTTGCAAAATCTAGCGCTATATTTATGCCGATATGCGGATGAAAATTCAAAAGAGAATGTTAAAAAAATTTATAAGTCTTTTCCAACTTGCGGCTTGGTCAATATTGCACTCCCAGCGCGTGAATGGTGCGATATAAGAGCAGTTTGGGGACAACTGCGATTAGTAAAATTCCCAAAAGAGATAACTCGGGACGGAGGCGCATAACCATATTTCAAGGTTAATTTAGTAATTAAAATAGAAATGGTTGGTGTTGCTTAATATCTTTAACCCCCCCCTTTTTTTATTTAATCGAGAGAAAATGATCGAGTTTCTTTAAAGGAAAATTAATTAGTAACATAAATTTAACATTGCGCCATCACCGTCTTTATCAACCTTGTAGTAACGGTATAAATGATGGAAATTATTCAGAGTAAAGGTTTTAGGCATAGGACGGGCCCTGAACTTTCATACAGGGGTTTGAACGATGCACAAGTGCGTGGGTGGCTCATAAGAATTATCGAAAGGTTTGGCGGCCAAAAGCAACTACAGCAAATATACGATGAGTATACAGCTATAGAAAGGACACCCGCCGATTTTTGGGATGACTCGATTAAGCTTTTAAATTTGCGGATAATTTATAACCATGAAAACCTTGAGAAGGTAGCCAGATCAGGTCCTCTGATAATAATCGCTAACCACCCCTTTGGAATTTTAGACGGCATTGCAGCGGGTCACATTGTCTCAAAAGTCAGACGAGATTTTAAGTTTCTTGCGCATGCCTCCCTGGAGCGAGCCGAACCGTTTAAACCATATTTGATACCAATCAACTTTGATCAAAATATCAATGCGGTTCGAAAAAATATTGAATCCAAAAAAAATACTTTGGCACATCTTGAGGATGGGGGAGCTATAATAATTTTTCCTGCAGGTGAGGTGTCAACGGCTACTAAACTTTCTGGCAAGGCGCTCGATAATGAATGGAAGCCATTCGTTGGAAAGTTAATCATGAAGGCAAGGTCACCTGTTTTGCCCTTATTTTTTGATGGCCAAAATAGCTGGCTCTTTCATTTTGTTAGCAAATTTAGCAGCACGATAAGAGAGGCAGTCCTCCTTAGAGAACTTTACCTAAGGATTGGTACCGAGGTCGAGTGCCAGATTGGTGATTCAATACCATTTCACGATTTGGCGCAACATAGAGACCGGAGTGGACTTTTAAAGTTTTTACGTCAGACTGTCTACGGTTTAGAGAAGAATACGGGAAGTAAGTAAGTCTCATCCCGTCTTCGGCCGGCATTTTTAAAATAGCATGACGGCTAGTTTGTTATTTGAGAGGACAAACGTGTCTATCACTTGCAAAAGGTGAATTCTTTCTCAATACATTTTGTAGCCATTTCAGATGCTTTTAGAACACTAAGTGACGGTAAGGTTTTCTCAAGCTTTCTCTTGCGCCAAAGGGCTAAATCTTTTTTCCATGGTTCAACAATATTTGGATTAGTGATTGCGATAATATACCACATAAGTGCTCGGACGGGGTCTCTTCTAATTCCTAAGCCTACTCTATAAAATCGAGCCAGTCGGACTTGGGAGTCGAAATATCCCGCGTTAGCTGATTGTCTATATTTCTTCAAGGCACCATCCAGGTCTTTTGAAAAAAGTAGTCCCTTTTCCATCATGTGACCAATCCAAAAAAAACCCTCACCTGTGGTTTTGTGGTAGTTGGTTGCTTCTTGAAAATGATGAAGAGCTTTTAAAAACTCACGTTTTCCGAAGGCTTGATGTCCATACTGCAAGTGCTTGGCCTCGCTAGCAAGAATTGAGTTAGACGTAAAACAAAATAGCGAGCAGAGCAAAATAATAAAAAGGCTTGTATTATATGAAAACAAAAATCAGTCGCTTCTATGAACAAGAATTTGTGAATCGTTATAACTTCATTAATATCATGTCGTCGTAAGCATGTAATTGTAAATTTTGCTGCTCTGTTTCGAATAAAAATAAACCTTCCACTACTCCACTATTGAAAAAGTCACGAAAACTAAAAATTGATACGGATGGTGTGTCGCTTGATTTGTCGTTGGTCCGAATATATTTGCTCAAAAAAGTTAAACAAGAGGCGTAACGGACGCCTTATTTTTCATGATCCACTTTAGATTCAATACGTGCAAACTAGATAAAAACTACAAGCTTCGAACTCGTAACGGCCAAAAATTTTTCAAATCTAGTATGATTACTCCGTAGAGTGCAAAAAGGTCAGTCTATTTTCTTTTTGGTACTTCGCTTTAACTAAAAGGGATTTATAAATATTTAAATGTGAATGGTAGTCTTTACGATTTACCAGACTGGGATATACTGCTAATTATATTACGGGATTGATTTTGGGCTTTAGAGGTTATGCAGGATTCAAGAATCGCAAAAATGTGCGTTGAAAAGGGTCTGAAAATGACGGAACCCCGAAAAGTAATTGCACGAGTTCTTTCTGATGCTACAGACCATCCGGATGTTGAGGCGTTGCACAGGCGCGTCAGAGATTTAGACCCTTCGATATCTATAGCAACGGTGTATAGAACAATGAAGCTGTTTGAAGATACAAATATTGTGTCCAAAAGAGACTTTGGTGATGGACGTGCGCGTTATGAAGAAATCCAAGGCGACGAAGACCATCATCATCATCTAATAGACGTTCGAACTGGTGAAGTGATAGAGTTTTACAATGAGGAACTTGAAAACCTAAAAGTAAAAATAGCTAACGAGTTAGGCTATGAGCTTGTAGATCATCATTTAGAATTGTTCGGTACTCCGATTTCAAAAAATTAACTTTAACGGCTTTAGCAATCAAATTATATGTAAGAAGGATCCAACTACGGATCCCTTTATTATGCCGAGACTACCTTTAAATTCTTTAGAAGCATCGTGAACGTGAAAAAGATTTTCGCCACTTTGGTCTATTATGCGAGCGTAGTGGAATTCGTGTGAACGAAAAGTTTGACCCTTTTTACCGAGAGGGCAGTCAGTTGTGAGTTCTCCTAATCGATATCCTAGTGAGAGCTTTGGGTTTTCAAAGGTTGTCTTTAAATCTAAAAGTCCAGACATAGCAAAACTCGTCCCTGCCGCATCTGTAATGGTCTGGCCTAGGACCATGAACCCTCCACACTCGCCATAGATAAATTTTCCGGACGTACCCGCTAGTCTTAAACTATCAAGGAAAGCTGTATTTTTTGAGATTTTCTCTGCAAAAAGTTCGGGATAACCCCCCGGCAGATATATAGCGTCACAAGAATTGTCTGGTGCTTCATTATCGAGTGGTGAAAAATATGAGAGTTTTGCTCCTAGACGCATCCAATTTTCGAGCGTATGAGTGTAAGCGAAATTAAACGCTAAATCTCGCGCAACAGCAATGTGTTGGCCAAAAGGTTTTAAGAAATGAGCTTCAGTAGAACTTGAAATACTACTTTGCGAAGCGTCTTTAATCGCACTAAGGTCTACATTCGAAGATATCGATTTAGAAGCTTTCTGTATAAATTGTTCTAATGCGTTGATTTCATCCGCTTGCACCAAACCAAGATGCCTAGATGGTAAATTCAGGTCATTATCGCTCGGTATGATACCAAGCACTTTTATGCCCGAGTCGGACAAAGCGCTTTTCAATATTTTGCCATGGCGTTGGCTGTTTACTCTATTAAGAATCACACCTGCAAAATTTAGCCGTTTATCGTGGTTTAAAAAACCGGAAGCAAGCGCGGCAACAGATTGCGCCTGGGAACTGGCATCTACAACAAGAATTATTGGTATTCCGAGTTCACGTGCCACGCTAGCAGTCGAGCCATTGCCACTTTCACCTGATTGAAGTGCACCATCAAATAGCCCCATGACCCCTTCTATAACAAATATGTCGGAATCTTTGGATGTTTCACCGGCTAGATATTGTAATTGCGGCTTGTTCATTCCCCAACTATCAAGGTTAACGCAACGGCCACTGCTGGCTCGCTCGTGAAATTTCGAATCAATATAGTCGGGCCCAATTTTTGCAGCAGAAACGTTTAATCCTTTGTCTCTAAGAGCGCGCAGAATACCAAGCGTTATTGTTGTTTTGCCAGCACCACTCGCCGGCGCACTGATAATTATGCCGGGAGTAGCCAAGCTTGCCCTATCCGACTTGCTTAGTTTTAAAATCAGCTAAAGTTTCAACTTCACCGATGGGTTTGGGAACTTCACTTAGCCAGTTGAGCATGTTTCTGAAATTCACCACAGGACCAATCACAACGATAGATGGTGCCTTGACCCGCGAATTTTGCGAATCCTGCATACAAGAGCCTAAAGACGTCTCCAGAACAAACTGGTTGGGTAAGGATGCATTCGAAACTATCGCCATTGGCTCATCATGCTTTCTGCCTGCTGATAACAGTGAATTTACTATGGATTCTAGGTGCTTTATTGCCATATAAATAACGATGACGGGTGCACTTTTACTTATCGAGGCCCAGTCAATAGTCGAAATTCCGCCTACGGCGTCGTGTCCGGTGACAAGGGTCACGGCATGGTTTGTGTCGCGATGAGTAAGTGGTATCCCGGCATATGCTAGTCCTCCAATGCCCGAAGTTATCCCAGGAATAATTCTAAAAGGAATACCTGCGTCATACAGCGCTGTAGCCTCTTCACCTCCTCGTCCAAAAACAAAAGGATCTCCTCCTTTCAGTCTAAGAACGCGCTTATTTTTTCTGGCGAGGTGAATTAACCTAAGAGAAATATCAACTTGCTTTGGTGAGGGCTTCCCGCCTCGTTTTCCTGCGAACTCAAGAGCCGCTGATGGGTTTGCCAGCTTTAAAATTTCCTTACTAACTAGAGCATCATAGACAATGATATCTGCCTGATGCAGACCATTCACAGCATGCAATGTTAGTAATCCGGGGTCACCCGGTCCAGCTCCAGCAAGCCAAACACTTCCCCTCTTTAAGGTTATATTAATTTTTGGTACCGACATCTGATTACAATATGTCATCGTTGATGTTTTTGCATACAAATAATAATGTGTAATTCAAGATCTTATGGTTGGAATATTTAAATGTTGAAGTTTAAAAAAATAGAGGATGAAAACAACACACCATTTGATACGAGCATCCTGGATGGTGTTTCTGACCCAGTGTTGATCGTTGACGAGGGAGAGCTAGTTATTGATTATAACAAGGCATACCGTAGGCTGTTAGAAGTCGATCCATCGAACACCGCTATAGATAAATTAAAACGAAATAAAAAACTACGGAAAATTATCAAACAATGCCTAGCAGGGAAACCAACGTTACCAACTGAAATCTACCTTCCAAATCCGATAGGGTTGTATTTCGACGTCAAGATGTGGCGATTGCCTGACCTTATGAAGAAAAGTCCTGTTTGGGCAATGATTGTACTGACGGATGTAACAAGTACAAAACGCATGGAGCAAGTAAGGTCTGATTTTGTTGCAAATGTCAGCCATGAGTTGAGGTCGCCCTTATCAGTTCTTCTCGGTTTCATCGAGACGTTGCAAGGCTCAGCTCGTGACGATGTGGAGGCGCAAGTAAGGTTTTTGGGAATTATGGAAAGGGAAGCTAAGCGGATGACAAGGTTAATTGATGAGCTGTTGACCTTGTCGAAAGTTGAAGCTGACGAACACATACCACCTGACGACGTCGTATCAATCGATCAGATATTAAACCAAGTTGCAAATTCACTTTCGGTGCGCGCTTCGGGTAAAGGAATGAAATTGCAACTAATCAAACAATCGGATTTACCGCCAATAACCGGCGATTCTGACGAGTTAGAACAAGTATTTCAGAATTTAGTTTCGAATGCTATCAATTATGGCATAGAAGAAACGCCGATTAGGTTGGAAACAGGCCTCATCACAAACCTTCCCGAGAGTGGTCTGCCGGGTATTTATGTTGCGGTCACTAATCAGGGTGAAGGAATTGCAGAAAAAGAGTTGCCCCGGCTAACTGAGAGATTTTACAGGGTGGATAAGGGTCGGTCTAGGTCAATGGGGGGGACGGGGTTAGGACTTGCGATAGTAAAGCATATTATTTCACGGCATAGAGGATATTTAGATGTTAAAAGTGAGGAAAACAAAGAAACAACGTTCACCGTTATGCTGCCGCGAATAGACGAATCAATCGACCAAACGCCATTGTAACAAAAAGGTAATATTTTTGTAACAAACTGGTTTCCTTCCTGCCTTAAGAAGGCGGACTAGATAAATTTCATAAACGTCTATTTTTTTGGGAGACTAGCGTTCAAATGTTTAAAAAAACAATCCTTATGGCTGCAGCATTAATTGCTACAGTTAGTATGGCTCAGGCCCGCGACCAAATTAAAGTAGTGGGCTCGTCGACAGTATATCCCTTTGCTACCACGGTAGCGGAGAAGTTTGGTAAAAGCACATCCTTCAAGACACCTGTGGTGGAAAGCACTGGCTCGGGTGGCGGATTGAAACTTTTTTGTGCAGGCGTTGGTGTAAATCATCCTGATATTACCAATGCATCTCGGAGAATTAAAAAGAAAGAAGTTGCCCTCTGTGCTAAAAATGGAATTACAGATATTGTAGAGGTGAAAGTTGGATATGACGGAATAGTTATGGCCAACTCCAAACAATCCGAGGTGTTTAAATTAACTAGAAAAGATATTTTTCTAGCATTAGCCAAGGACGTTCCTGCAGGTGAAGGAAAATTAGTTCCTAATCCAAATAAGACTTGGAAAGACATAAACTCCTCACTCCCTGATATCAAAATTGAAGTTCTCGGCCCCCCACCTACATCAGGAACACGCGACGCTTTTGCCGAACTTGCCATGGAAGGCGGGTGTAAAAAGTTTAAGTGGATTAAGGCCATGAAGAAGGGTGATAAAACCCTTGGTATAAAAAAAGATAAAAAAGCCTACAAGCGAATTTGCCACACTGTACGCGAAGACGGAGCGTACATCGAAGCAGGCGAGAATGACAATATGATCATAGGTAAATTAGAAGCTAACCCCAAAGCGCTGGGCATCTTCGGTTACAGTTTCTTAGATCAAAACGCCGATAAGGTTCAAGGGAGCACAATTGAAGGTAAAGAGCCTACCTTCGAGGCAATCGCGGATGGTAAGTATCCTGTCTCACGACCCCTTTATTTCTACGTAAAGAAAGCCCACATAGGCGTCGTTCCGGGTATCGAAGAGTTCATGAACGAATTCGCAGCGGAGAAAGCATCTGGCCCCGACGGTTATCTAACTGATAAAGGTCTTATTCCGATGGGCGACACAGAGCGAGCTGATCGTAAAAAGGCAGTCAGCACACTTGCCAATCTTAAAATGTAGACGTCAGTTATTTCGTCTGGATTAAATTAAATGAGAGAGTTGGTAGCTGATTTAGAGCTACCAACTCTCTGCCTCTTTGGCCCACCTAGCCGGGTAACAGAAAAAGCTTTTATCGAACTGCCCTGGTTTCAGAAAACATAGTCTCTGCTTTCGTGGTGATAAAAATGGAAGATTATCCGAGAAAAGCGTTTGCTAAGTCAGCCAAGCGCGTTTGGCAAGAGCGAATGGTAATGTCTATCCTTATCATTTGTTCGACTGTGGCTATACTCACAACAATCGGCATAGTAGCATCCCTAATTTTTGAATCGATTCGATTTTTCCAAGTCGTACCTATCACAGATTTTCTATTTGGACTGCATTGGTCGCCACAGATGGCAATAAGAGAGGATCAAGTAGGCTCAAGCGGTGCTTTTGGTGCGGTTCCACTGCTCCTCGGCACATTATTAATTAGCGCTGTCGCGCTTACTGTCGCGGGCCCGGTCGGTCTAATGGCGGCTATATTTCTGAGTGAGTATGCTTCCCACGGGTTCCGGGCCAAGATTAAACCGACCCTGGAAATTTTAGCTGGTATACCCACTGTTGTTTACGGTTTCTTTGCAGCAATTGTAGTGGCGCCATGGATTAGGAGGGGCGGCGAAGCTATTGGTCTTGACGTTTCCTCCGAAAGTGCTCTGGCTGCAGGGCTAGTGATGGGTATTATGACAATCCCGTTCGTTTCCTCAATTTCGGATGACGCACTTACAGCCGTGCCTGCATCGTTGAAGGAAGGTGCGCTAGGCCTCGGATCAACACGATCCGAGGCGATTAAAAAAGTTATCATTCCAGCGGCCCTCCCCGGCATCGCTGGTGGACTATTGTTAGCAACTTCTCGGGTTATTGGCGAGACAATGATCGTGGTGATGGCAGCTGGCCTAACGGCAAAGCTTACTTTGAATCCTTTGGATGCAGTCACAACGGTTACTGTTCAAATCGTGACGTTATTAACAGGAGACCAGGAGTTTGACAGTCCAAAAACGTTATCGGCTTTTGCCTTAGGACTCTTGTTATTTACAGTAACCCTAATTTTAAACGTCACTGCATTAAAATTAGTCAAAGCTTATCGAGAACAATATGACTGAGCTAGCATTTAAAGGTCCAGAACCTGACCAATTACGTCGCCGACATAGAGCAGAAAAGAGATTCAGATCCATAGCGCTTTTATCAGTTTGGCTCGGCTTGGCGTTTCTAAGCGTTTTGTTCGTTATTGTGGTGACTTCGGGGGCCGATGCTGTTAGGCAAACTAAAATTTTGTTAACTATTTCGCTCGATTCTTCCGAGTTTGAAGGAGGTAAAGGGTCCGGTTTAGCTCAGATTCGAAAAGCAAATTTTGAGGGGCTTGTAAAACGGTCAATACGTAACGATTTTCCAAGAGCAAAGTCCAGAAAACAAAAGCGTGAGTTAGCGAAGCTCGTTAGCTCAGGTGCTGCCTACGAAGTGAGGGAATTCGTCGAAGTTAATCCAGAGAAAATAGGCGAGTCGATCGATATTTGGGTTACTGCGTCTGATGATGTAGATATGTTGCTCAAAGGAAAACTCAAACGGAATATGCCAGCTGATATAAGGCAGATAAGCGACCAACAGTTAATATGGTTAGATCAGTTGCAGGCCGAAGATAGACTCGAAACGCAGTTTAACTGGACACTCTTTACAAAAGGAGACTCGCGCGAGCCAGAACAGGCAGGAATAGCAGGTGCGATGATAGGCTCTTTGTATAGCGTGTTAGTTTGTTTATTGATTTCGTTTCCCCTCGGGGTACTTGCATCTATTTACCTAGAGAGTTTTGCCCCAAAGAATGGTTGGACATCTTTTCTTGAAGTTAATATAAACAACCTCGCCGCCGTCCCCTCCATCGTTTTCGGATTGTTGGGACTGGCGGTATTTTTAAACTTTTTTCAGCTGCCTAGATCGGCTCCGCTTGTCGGCGGGATGGTATTGGCATTGATGACACTGCCAACTATTATTATTGCTGGCCGAGCGGCCATACAAAGTGTACCTCCTTCAATTAAAGAGGCTGCGCTCGCTGTTGGAGCGAGTCCTATACAGGCAGTATTCCACCATGTTTTACCTCTCGCTATGCCTGGGATACTTACGGGGACAATAATTGGCACGGCAAGGGCTTTAGGAGAAACAGCACCCCTTCTTATGATAGGCATGGTGGCATTTGTGGTTGATTTACCGGTAACATTTACCGATCCGGCTACCGCTTTACCTGTGCAAGTTTACCTATGGTCAGACATGCCTGAGAGAGCTTTTGCCGAAAGAACGTCTGCGGCAATTCTGGTCTTGCTAGCATTTGTTGGCGCTCTAAATCTTACCGCTGTCATATTACGTAATAAATTCGAAACCCGCTATTAATGGAGCCATAACGTGGAAGATAATTACATAGAAAGCTTGACTACTCCAGTCACAAAAAACACGCTCACTACTAAGTCGGCGTTGCCCGATGAAAATTTAAAAGCTAAAATGTCGACCTCCGATTTGAGCGTTTTTTACGGTAATTCACCCGCACTTAGGAATGTATCGCTAAACATATTTTCTAACGAAGTTACGGCACTAATTGGCCCTTCTGGATGTGGAAAATCAACTTTTATTCGCAGTCTGAATAGGATGAATGATACCATAGACATTTGCCGGATTGAAGGTGCTGTTTATCTAGATGGCCTTAACATCTATGAGCCAAGCCGTGATGTGGTTCAACTTCGAACACAGGTGGGAATGGTATTTCAAAAACCCAATCCTTTCCCTAAATCGATATTTGAAAATGTCGCTTATGGACCCCGAATACATGGAATGGCCAAAACTAAGGACGAGCTACACGGTATAGTCCTGGGCAGTCTAGAGAGGGCTGGTCTATTGGATGAAGTCAAACACAGGTTGGACACACCGGGGACAAGTTTATCCGGTGGTCAGCAGCAAAGACTTTGCATCGCAAGAGCTATCGCAGTGCGCCCCGATATAATTTTAATGGATGAGCCATGCTCTGCACTCGATCCAATTGCGACCAAACGAATTGAAGAACTTATTACGGAATTAAAAGCGGAATATACGATTGTGATTGTAACGCACTCGATGCAACAAGCTCGGCGTTTGTCGGATAAAACCGCTTACTTTCACCTAGGCTCTATCGTCGAGCATGGGGAAACAGCAGAAGTATTTGAAAACCCCGTTGACGAGAGGACCGCGGATTATGTCCGTGGCCGAATTGGCTAAACTAGGCGCTTTTAAAGTCAAAAGTGATTGGATTTTTCAGTTTGTATCTGTTCAAATTTCTTTGATGAGGAATAGCAAAAATGGCACCGCTCGTACTAGTTGTCGAAGATGAACCTCCATTAGCAGAAATGCTTTGTTATAACTTAGAGAAGGCTGAATTCAGGACTGTTGTGGCCTTTACAGGAGAGGATGCAATTGGTCGTGCCGAAATAGAAATTCCTGACTTAGTCGTCGTAGACTGGATGTTACCAGAGCGCTCTGGGTTGGAAGTTTGTCGTATCTTGCGCGGTAAAAAAGAGACACGGCATATCCCTATTATAATGTTAACAGCGAGGGGAGAGGAAGGCGACAGGGTTCTAGGATTAGAAGCTGGAGCAGACGATTACATGGTAAAACCATATTCTCCCCGAGAGCTTGTCGCCAGAATAAACGCGTTACTGCGCCGTTCGTCGGGACAGAGTAATTCGTCAATAAAAGAATACGAGGGTGTTGTTGTTAACTTAGACTCGCACAGAGTTACACGTGATGGCCATATGGTCCATCTTAGCCCCAAGTGCTTTAAGCTTCTAGAAACACTGATAGACCGGCCAACCTACGTCTTTTCGAGAGACGTGCTTTTAGGAAAAGTATGGGGGGGTGATGTCTATGTTGAGGCAAGAACGGTGGATGTTCATATAAGGCGTTTAAGAAAGGCACTTAATGCTTGGGATGGGCCGGAGTTGGTACGCACGGTCAGAGGATCCGGCTATTCTCTCGATGTTACATCAAATACTAACTGACGACGTTATCCATAAAAGCGGCTAATTGAATATCTAATTCTGTTACACCCCCGGCATCATGCGTAGTTAAGGTCACGTCAACTTTATCGTAAACATTGCTCCATTCTGGGTGGTGGTCCATTTGTTCCGCCTTTAGAGCAGCCTGTGACATGAAACCAAAAGCTTGCTTAAAATCCCTGAATTCAAACACTTTTCGTATAGCTTTTCCGTCGTTTGCTTCGCTCCAGTCAGTTAAACTTTTAAGAGCGTCTTCTCGTTGGGCAGAATTTAATAACGCTAGCATGATAGAAGATTGTCCTGTTTTTTATTTACTACGCTAAATAACTTTAAGAGGTAATGGGATCTATGGGAACCCCGAATTTAAGAGTTGATGCTTTTTCATAAAGCTCGGCTGCCATGAGCAAATTTTCTTCCCCTCTCGGTCCCCCAACCATTTGAAGGCCAACAGGTAAACCAGACCCTGTAAACCCAGCGGGTATACTCAATGCGGGATGGCCTGTGAGGGTAATCGCATACGCTATGGTCAGCCATTCTACATAATTAGAGAACTTGTGATCACCTAGGCTCTCGACGAACCGCTGCTCTACTGGATACGGCGGCACAACGGTAGCAGGACAAAGTAACAAGTCGTAATCCTGAAAAAATTCATTGGCTCGTGCAAGGTAACGTCCTCGAGCAAGTTCGATGCGCGCAAAGTCATCAACCGTTATTTCTGATGCTTTTTCAATATTCCAGACAACCTCTGGTTTCAGTAGATCTTTTTGATTATCAAGCAGTTCTTTTTTACTGACGTAAAAGGATATAGCGCGCCAAGTCTGGAATATATCTTGCACATCGGAGAAATCAGGATGCGCCTCCTCTACTATGCATCCCAAGTCTTCGAATACCTCAGCTGCCTTTCTACAAATATCGGCAACTTCTCTATCGACAGGTGTCACCCCTAGATCAGGTGAAAAGGCAACTTTGCGCGGTTTCCTTGGATTATTTATGGCCTCGAGATAACTTTTCTCAGTTTTGGGTAGTGAAATAGGATCAGCCGGATGAGTCCCCACCAAAGCATCTAAGAATAGAGCAACGTCGGCAACTGTGCGAGCCATAGGCCCGGCAACGCTGAATGGTTGTCCTGGAATGCTGTACAAACCGCTTGGATATGCTCCAGCACCCGCAGATCCATAGGCTACCCGACCAGGGCTTGGTCTAAAACCTACCACAGAACAAAAGCTTGCCGGGTTTCTCAATGAACCTCCAAGATCTGAACCGCTCGCCAGCCAAGCTTGGCCAGTTGCCAAGGCTACGGCAGATCCGCCAGAAGACCCGGCACAACTTTTGGTGGTATCCCAAGGATTTAAAGTGGCACCAAAGACTTCATTAAAAGTGTTTGCTCCAGCGCCAAATTCTGGCGTGTTTGTTTTTGCGTAAACTATCCCGCCTTCCTTTTCCAGATTTTCCACCAGGCAATCAGATCGCGTAGGCACAAAATCTCGGTAGATTGGCGACCCCCAGGTGGAGCGCACGCCGCTAACGGGGTTGAGATCCTTTATGGCTACAGGCAAGCCGGCCAGTATGCCGCGTTCATCTAAACTTAAATTTGACATTTTATCTGCGTCTTTGTAGGCCCTTTCCCAACATAAAGTGGGTAGAGCATTTACTTTATTATCAACCTCACTGATTCTTTCCCTCAATGCATCTAGGAGCTCAGCTGGGGTTACTTCTCTTTTCTTTAATAAACCAACAATTTCGTTGGCGGTCATATTAACTAAGTTTGTTGCAGACGTTGTCATGTTTTAATAAGTCCCAATGAAGATCGGTAAAATCTAGTTATTGTAATCGTGAATTATCATTACTGGTATGCGGAATATGTTGGGCAGTAGGCGCGGCGTGATGATGGATCATCTTCCATGAATTTTCTTCATTTAGAAAGATGTTCGTGGCCGCCATCGTCCCCCCTTGAAGGCTCTCAAAACAGGTTACAAAACACAGATCAAATTTTAGAAAATGGGCTATAGCGTTGTGGCAAGTAATTTTTGGAGTATGCCCTCCCATCAAAATATTACTCCAACTTTGCATGACAGCTTCTTGTCCATAGAGTGGTGCCCAACCTGGGTGTATGCAAACGATTTCCTCACTTGAGGACCACACCTTTTTCATTAGGTCAAAACTCGCTGTAGAGAACGCATCGTAAAATGCTTGGTTGGCAGATAATATTACCACTGCATCTGTCATTTCGTTAACCATCCAAGTTAAGGCTTCAGCAACAGGTTAAATTATAGCTTAAGGTATGAAAGTCTTTTTAGTATTGATAAAAAGATCTAGTAAGTAGCTCTTCCACCTGAGATGTCAAAAACACCTCCGGTGCTAAACGAGCATTCTTCAGAACTTAACCACGTGATCAGATTTGCTATTTCATCTACGGTTCCAAAGCGTCCAATTGGAATTTTGGATAGCATATAGTCTATATGCTCTTGACTAACTTGATCAAAAATTTCCGTGCGAACTGCCGCGGGAGTAATACAATTTACGGTTATATTCATATCCGCTAGTTCTTTTCCAAGTGATTTAGTTAGACCAATGACCCCCGCTTTTGCTGCACTGTATGGCGCCGCATTGGGGTTACCTTCCTTTCCTGCTATTGAGGCTATATTTACAATTCGTCCGTATTTATTTTCTCTCATAAATGGCACCAGGGCTCTACAGCAAAGAAAGGTGCCATTCAGATCGATGTCTACAACTTTCATCCATTCTTCAATTGGGTATTCCCAGGTTTTGAAATTTGGACCCGCGATTCCTGCACTATTTACTAGAATGTCTGCGCCTCCGATGCTTTTGAAACTATTTTCAGCCGCAGCGTTGACAGAATCCCATTTTGTTACGTCCACGACTTGAATATCTATTTTACTAGAAAAGTTATCTTTAACCTCATTGAGGCGGCCTTCGTCCATATCCCACAAGGAAACGTTCGCCCCACTTGAGTGAAAACGTTTGGCTGCAGCCAGCCCGATACCTTTTGCTCCGCCTGTTATGACAACGGATCGGCCTTTGTAATCGTAAGTTATGGACATTTCCATTCTACCTTTTCTTTAAATCAAAATGTTGATTATGTAATTATTAAAGAAATACTGTGCCACCATCCACCATTATCGTTTGGCCTGTAACAAACTTTGAAGCGTCACTAGCCAGATACAGAATTGTTCCGGTNAGGTCATCTGGAGAGAGAGTCCTTTTNAGTGCTTGGCCNTCGGCTATTGCTTTAGTCGCTTGCTNTAGTTTATCTCCAAAAAATTCCTCTGTTCCTTCCGTAGCAACGGCTGTAGGTCCAATNGAATTTACTCGGATCCAATCGCGTCCCAGCTCGCGTGCTAGCGCNCGCGTTANACCAATAACTGCTGCTTTTGACGTCGAATAGTGNAAGGCNTAGGGTAAACCAGCCAAAGCTGCNAAGGATGANATNTTTATTATAGANCCNCTCTGTTGAGCNTTCATNGAACCAATAACNGCCTTGCAACAGCGCCAAATCCCGCTGATGTTNACGTCTANGCAATCATTCCAATCTTGCTCTGCGAGTGCATCGAAGCGTCCNCCCTTAAGAGAACCATAGAGGGCCGCGTTATTTACCAAAATGTCGATGCGGNCAAACTTATCNAATGTCATTTNTGCCATCGCATCGCAACTTGACTGATTTCTNACATCNAGTNNGACGCTCANACAGGTTCCCCCGGAGTCCTNAATAATTTGAGTGGTTTTGTTGCANTNCGNTATNTCAGCTGCGATAACTTTTGCCCCTGCTTCTGCTAGTTTTACTGCGTACTCTTGCCCTAAACCCCTGCTAGCTCCAGTGATGATAGCTACCTTATTTTCTAGATCTTTATGCATGTGACATATTCCAAAGGATGCTTTTATGTATTTTGAGATTACTGGTTATTAGCTCTAAGCTCTTTCAATATTTCGTCTCTATTGGCGTCGATCTCAGGCGCGGCCTGATAATCGACACTGTTTACACCATTAATATGTAACGGGCTTGCTGTTGCGAGTGACTTTTGCCCCTCTTCGTCGTTTATCCAGCGGATCATCCCTCTAGCATGCAAGTTTTCATCTTCGATGACTTCACCAAGATCTTTAACCATTCCACAGGGCACGCGCGCGTCATTTAATGAAGCCATAATTTCTGAACGGGCAAAGCGGGATGACCAGTCAGTGATAAGATTAGTTAAATCATCTAGGTTTTTTACACGATCCGCCATTGTAAGAAATTTTGGATCCTTTTTAGCCTCGGGCATATCCATTGCGTCCAATAACCTATGCCAGTGAGTGTCATTATTACATATTATGGAAACGTATCCGTCTTTGCAGGGGTAAACGCCATATGGTGCAATGGATAGTCCCCCGTGAAAATTCCCTACTCGCTCGGGGATTTTTTTTACGTCGGTATCGAATATAAGTCCAAGGTTTGAAGCGAAAGACGGGAAGACAGCTTCTTGCATTGAGACGTCAACATAGGACCCTTTGCCGGTTCGCTCTTTTTTGACAAGTGCTGTCATAACTCCACCAAATAGATGTATTCCAGCGAAAAAGTCGCATAATGCTACCCCAGCTTTAACGGGTGGATTGTCGGGGAACCCTGTTGCGCTCATAACACCACTCATGGCCTGAACGGCAATATCCATAGCCTGGTAACCTTTGTATGGACCATCTTGCCCGTAGCCGCTACCGGAAGCATAAATGATTTCTGGTTTAATTTTTTTAATGGTTTCATAACCCACACCTAGGCGATCAACAACGCCCGGTGCAAAATTTTCAATTATAATATCTGCCGTTGAAGCTAATTCTAAAAAAATGTCCCGGTCTTCTTTATTTTTTAAATCTAATAAAATGCTGCGCTTATTAGGGTTAAGCATTTTAAAAGGATACAAAGCGCCCCCTCTTGCATTCCTTCGTCTTAAATGCTCTCCTCCAGGGGGTTCTACTTTAATAACGTCAGCACCTGCCATCGCCATTAGAAAGGTGGCATAAGGGCCGTTATAAATTTGGGTTAAATCTAAAACACGTATACCTGTTAAAGGATGATCGGGATTTGACATTTACATTTCTCTACCGGAAAAATAGCTATCATTACTAATAGTAGTTATCTCCTTGTTGCGCTATTTTGAATAAAGTAACAAGTCCTTACATCATCACCTCGATATCTTTCTGGCTTTTTGTTTGGGAGAAAATGAATGGCATTGGACATAGAGTATTCGACGTTTTTTAAAAGTGATTTACCTGCCCCGAGTCAGCGATGGAGCGGCTTCCCGAAATATAATTTTATTGGTGGTCACAATGATGCAGAGAGCATTCCAGTTGACGACATGATAAAATCAATTTCGGAAGTGTTAAAACGGGAGGGTAGGACATTAGCAACATATGGATTACAGCATGGACCGCAAGGATATAAACCTCTCAGAGAGTTTATATCTAAGAAGGTAAACAAACGAAGTGGTCTGAGCGTTTCAAGTGACGATATTCTAATTACATCAGGATCCGGACAAGCATTAGATCTAATCAATGCGGCCTTTTGTAACCCTGGCGATACAGTAATTGTTGAGCAATTTAGTTATGGTAGCGCAATTAATAGATTAAGAAGGATCGGGGTGAAGCCTATTGGTGTACCACTTAACGATGAAGGTATCCGTTTAGATTTGCTAGCAGAGAGATTGGAAGATCTTTTAGATAAGTCGATAAAACCAAAATTTATCTATGTAATTCCTACAGTTCAAAATCCAGCCGGCAGTATAATGCCAGAGAAAAATAGGCTTAAATTGCTGGAGATCTCGAAAAAGTTTCAAATCCCGATTGTAGAAGACGAATGCTATGCCGACTTAATATGGGACAGAAGTAGACCTCCAGCGTTAGCTGCGTTGGATGAGGGTAACAGGGTAATTCACTGTGGATCTTTTTCTAAGACAATTGCACCAGCATTGAGAATTGGCTATCTGATTGGCAACTGGAATGTTCTGTCCCAACTTTTAGCACTTAAGAGTGACGGTGGGACTGGTGCATTAGAACAAATGATGCTCGCAGAATATTGTGAAGCAAATTTTGATAAACATATTAAATCCCGTTGCGAAACACTCGAGAAAAAACTTAGAATTTTAACTGAAGCTATAGAAGCAAATTTTGGGACCTCGGCGGAGTTTGAAGTTCCCGAAGGCGGCATATTTTTGTGGGTTACTTTACCTGATAGTGTAGACACCGTGAGGTTAGCACGTATCGCTCTTTCAGAGGGTATAGCTATAAATCCTGGCCCGGAATGGTCCACTGACACCGTCCCCGCAAGATCTAAGCTACGTTTATGTTTTGG